>CAMGAM010000027.1 GCA_946007485.1 uncultured Mycoplasmatota bacterium | reverse complement strand
TCTTATTACTATCAGTTATACTATCTTTATAGTAATTCACAATATAATCATACTGATTTTGAACCCAATATACTTGTGGATTTTGATCACATGTAATTGTTTGTGTATTTCCACTAGCATCAGTATATGATAAAGTAAAATTATTATTTGTATTATACCATCCAGTTGGAGCATCTTGATCTATTTGAACATAAAACGATAAATTTGTTCCTTCTTCAGTTATTTCTGAAATCAATGAACTTACATAACTTACTCCATATCCAGATATTTCTTCATCATTTTCAGTTACTATCTTAAATTTTCCACCAATTCCATCAGTCAAAGTTGCATTAGTTCCAGCTTTTGAAGGTTCTCCAACTGATTCAAAGACAGTTTTCAAAGTTTCTGATAATCCACTTGTACTAGCACTTTGATAATATCCTTTATCTTCATATTTAACAATATCATTTTCCCAAAAATGTTTTCTTGGGATAACTGTTGTATTAGATGAAATGTATTTTAGTACACTCTCAGCAGTTGATCCTGATGTTATACCATATCCAATGGCATATATTTTTGTTCCATCACTCTTAGCTTCATCAGCACTATCTTTAGCATCATTAATAGAATTTGGTTCTCCATCACTTATTACTAAGATATATTTTTGTGCTTCGCTATCATTAATTGTATCTAACTTTGCTTGCGCTTTATCGATAGCTGATGATAAATTCGTTCCACCAACTGGGTGCCCAAACTCACTAGAAACATATCCTCCATGTCTAAATTCAGTCGCATTACTTGCAGATGTGGCAAATGTAACTACACTTGCATATGTATGATCAATTGTTGCTAATTGATTAGTAAATTCCACAGCTCCAGCAACGGCATTTTCCCATTTTGTTGATAGAATATTGCTACTATTTGATCCACTAGCATTACTACAATAAATTGTTGTCCCATCTGCTGCCTCATATTTTCCAGCATTACGACCAGCTTCACTTTTATTTAGTGATGCATATGAATTCTTCGTAGAATCACAAATCATACTTCCTGATGTATCAAATACTATTACAAAATATATTGGCTTTGTAGTAGTAATAACATTTTGAACATTCCTACCTTTAATTAGAAAATCAACTTTATATTTTCCTTTTGCAGCATCCACTGCACTAACGGTTTTAATTACTTGAACATTTCCATCATTATTAAGATTTTCTGCTCCAGCTTGAACCGTTACAAAACCATCTTTTTGTACTTCGCCATTTTCACCTAGACGCATATCACCTTTTTGATATGTTTCATCAGATGTGATGGTATCTGCTAAAACATAAATAGGTGTCTGCAGACTAGAGAAAATCATTCCAAAAAGCATTAAATACTGCATAAACTTCTTGATGTTTTTTTTCATAAACAAACCCTCCATTACATTTTTTTCTTATCCGAACTAATAAGTATCAGCATACTACTTCAGATGACTTAATATTATAAGCAGATAATCATAATTTGTCAACAAAAAAACAAACATTTATTTATTTTTTATCATCATCCATGCCTACTAATATTATTGTATTATTTTTATAAATATATACAATAAATACCAAAAAAATATGATAATTTTACGACAATTATCATATTTTATCTTACACTTTATTAAAATAATTAAATAAATAAATTATCACTATCACTACTAAAGATATTCCTAATATTAATAATAAAATCTTAAAGAAAAATTTTCTATTACTATCACTTTCTACATCTTCTAAATCATCATCTTCTAAATTAGTATTTTCTTCATATTTTTTATCTTCAAAATCTTTCTTACTAAATTTATAAGTATTACTATAAAAGTCTTCATCTCTCATACTATCAGGAAGTTCTTCTTCTTTTATTGGAGGAGTAACTAAAGTCTTTTCATTATCTCCTTTCAAATCTGTCAGTATTTCTAAAGATAAATTAGCCGTCTTAAGTAATGATTCATCTTCATAACTATCATCATTTTTTATTTCATCATACATTTCCTTTACCTGTTCAATATTAGTCCTTGTATTATCCAACTTTAACTTCTTTAAATAATCTTCATTTGTTAATTTAGGTTCTATTAATTGAGGCCCCCCCTTAGAAACTACTGCTTTATTAAGAAGTTCTTTAATATCATATATTTCATTTTCTTTTCTTTGATTATCTTGAACTCTTTCTCTCCTAACTATTTCAGCATCATCAATATTCTCCATATTAGTAATGTCATTATATTCTTTTTTCTTACGATATTCACTTCTACTAGTAACTTCTTTTTTTAAATCCATTGGTGTTATTTCTCTTGCATTAGAAGGAACTACTAAATTCTCAAATTCATCATATGCATTATATACTTGCTTATATAAATCTTTATGCATATCACTTCTACTAGGAATAAATTCCTGACTATTTTCCCTATATTTATCCATTCTTTTATTCATAAAAGCACCTTCTACTTAATAATATAATACCATATATTTACATTAAATAAAATAATTTTTATTGATTTTTTTTTCTTTTACACTTATAATTAACTAAAGAAAGAAGGTAAAAAATGAAAGTAAAAGTATCTGATGACAGATGTATTGGATGTGGAAATTGCGTAGCTCTATCAGAAAGTCAATTATTTGATTTCAATGATTCTGGTCTTGCTGAATGTATAGTTGACACTATTCCAAGTGATCTAGAAGAAGTAGCTAAAGACGCTATTGAGCAATGTCCTACTGGTGCAATTGAAGAAATAACTGAAGAATAATTACTTCTAAATTGATAAATATTAAATAGAACATACTGTCACAATATGTTCTATTTTTTCTTTTTACAAAATTCTTTTATCTGACAATGTTCACAATCTGGGTTAATTGCCTTACAATAATATCTTCCAAAAAGTACTAATTGATGATGAGTCCTACTCCATCTTTCTTTAGGTAAAACTTTCATTAACTTTTTCTCTATCTTAAGTACATCATCACTATCCTTAGCAATCCCTAATCTTTTGCTAACTCTAGCTACATGTGTATCCACTGCTATCGCCGGTTCATTATATATATTGGATAAAAATACATTCGCACTCTTATGACCTACCCCTGGAAGTGATTCAATATACTTCCTATCATTAGGAACATAATCATATCCATCATCTACTAATTTCTTAGTAATTTCATGAACATAAATACTCTTCCTCTTAAAAGTACCTATTTCCATAATAATATCTTCTATATCACTAATATTTGCTTCACTAAGTTCTTTAATACTAGGATATTTCTTAAATAATATCTCCGTTACTTTATTAACTCTTTTATCAGTTGTCTGTGCACTAAGCATAACTGCAATCAATAATTCATAATCTTTCTCATAATTAAGTTCACACTTAGGATTTGGAAACAGTTTATCTAAATATTCTAAAACAACACTATTCATTTAACCAATCCGTATCATATACCGAAACCTTATTCTTCTTATTTCGATACATTTCCCTATCTTTTAATACATCATTCTTATTCTTATACCCCTTCTTTTTCCAATCATTTAAAATACTATCTATATATCTTAAATTACTAACCCCATTAAGTACTGCTTCTCTAAGTGCATAAGTAATCATTTCTTGACTATTACCACTAGTAATCCATTCCTGTATCTGTCCATATTCCATTGGCGATAAAGTTCTTCCAAGTTCCTTCTCAAAAGTATCAAATATACTTACATCAATCTCTTTTTCTTCTTTTTTATCAATAATCAAATTAAATAACTTATCATATAGCAAATAAAGTGATAAATACTCATTTGCTTTCTTATTAACCCTCTCTATCTCTAAAGAAATAATATTTTTATGAATCAAATTATTAATTACATTCATTACCTGATGCTTATCCCCATTAATTTCTTTAGCAAATTCTTCAGGATTATATGTAATCTTATCCCCAAAAGATAATAAAACCATTATCACTATTAACTCTGAATCACTAATATTTAGTTTCTTATAGTTATTAAGAAGTATTCTAGGAATAACTACCGGTTTATCCTTAAGTATACTAATTACTTTCTCATCCATAACTTACCCACCAACCTTTATCTCGTTAATTAATTCATAACTATATATGTCGTAGTATCTATATATAACTCCATCATCTATATATTCATCATCCATATACATAAATACTTCATCATCATATATAATATCATAATTTTCCTTATTTTCATACAACAAATTATTATCTATTTCACTAATAATCCTATATTCACTATTAATCAAATATAAATATTCTTTATCCTTAACTATATAATAATCATTATATTTATTTATATATATAATATTATCTATCTTACACTCTTCTTCAATTATCTTTTTAATTCTATTATAATATCTATTATCATTTCCTATCATAAACATTATCATTATAAATAAAAAAATAATTATAATTACAAATATTTTTATTATTCTTTTCATACTACATCAATAAAATTATATCATAAACCCATTTTTTTATAAAGAAAAAAAGCCTATTTTATAGACTCTTAATCATTAAAATTATTTTGTTAATGTTTTAACATCTGTCTTACAATCAGTTAAAATATTATAAATTCCTCTATAATATGCAGTTGATCTAGAATTTTCTTCATATTCCAATCCATCACCAGAATATACAATCATATACTTAATTAATTCACTATTTTGTTTATCTAATAAATTACTAAAGTTTATACGAATAAAATTAAATAATATATTAACAACATTGTATCCTGTTCCATCTTCTAAGTTAAAACATTCTTCTTTAGCATCAATCATATCCATAAGTAAATCATTAACTAATCTATTAAATTCAGTTTTATCTCCACTAACAGAAACGATTTCTTTAATGCGTTCTTCAATTTCTAATACTCTTTCCTTTTCAGTCTTATCAAAAATTGGAGTACTTGCCATAAATAAACTATCCCATCCAAGACCTCTAGCACAATATCTAGAATTATTTTCTGTCATTAATGATGATAATATTTTAAATATATCTAAGACTACTTCATCTGGTTCTTGTTTTCCAACTATCGTATCGATTAAAGTAGGATTATCTTCTGCTAACTTATCAATATTAACCATCATAACATATTTAATAACATCTGTTTTTTCTACCGCAAGTCCTTCTGCCTTATATTCTGCATAAATAGAATCACATAATTCATAAAACTTCTCATCAGTTAATTCTTCGTATTCTTCATCTACTAAAGAATCAACATTTTCTAAATTTGAAGAATCTACTAATTCACCATTTAATACTAATCTATCAATTGAAGTAATCTCTTCTTTTGTATTAGCATTAATTAATTTAAATTCACTAGGTGATAATAGTTCATTTCCTATAACTACCTTTTCAATCTTACTATCAAATTTAATATCTACAGGATTTTCAATCTCCATTAATTTATTATCAACTACTACATTGTCAACAGATTTTACAATATTACCGTCTTTATCCATAAGAGCAAGATCACTAACTTTAATAAGTTTATTATTTACAACGATATATTCAAATCCTTCTGTATCTAAAATATTATTTTCAAGTGTATGAACATTACTATCTTTATTATTATTATCACTATTTGTAAAATTACATGCTGCTAAATTTGTTGTTAAAACAATTGTTCCTAATAGTGCACTAATTTTTTGTCTATTAATTCTTAAATTTTTCATATTATTTCCCCCTTTAACTATTTTATCTAGTTCTTCCTGTTAATTTATATCCCGCATCTAATAAACTTTTATCTTCTTTCGAAGTACTCCATTTATAATCAACTGTACCACCAACATATTCTCTTATTCTATAACGATAATATGTTACATCTCTAGTACCAGTTACTTTAACTACTGAAGGCACTTCTTTATAGCACTTAGTTCCATCACTAGTCTTATCATATCCTGATGGACATGACTTAACAAAATCTTTATTTTCTATTGATGAAACATTCTTATAACACTTAGTTCCATCACTAGTTTTTGCATAACCCGTTGGACAACTTGCTGTTAACTTAGTAGTTTGTGTGCTATTCTTTGTACAAGTATTTCCTGATTTAGAATATCCTGTAGGACAACTTACCAAACTTGTACTACTAGTAGTTGTAGTTTCATCCTTATATCCTGTTCTAGTCTCCGTATAAGAACAATCATATGGAATATTTTGAACTACTGGAGCACATCCAGAACAAGATATTACAACCTTTTGACTATAACATGTTTGTGGAACTGTCACTGTATAAGTATATGGAACAGATATTGTCTTACTATAATTACATGTAAATCCATCTTGACTCACTAATGTATATCCATCGTATGTTTTAGGACATGCTGTAGGATTTGCTGTAACTATAACTGACTTACTATAATTACATGTAAATCCATCTTGACTCACTAATGTATATCCATTATATGTACTATCACAAACCTTTGGTACGGCATATTCTACCTTTGTTACAGTCTTAGAACATTTAGTACCATCACTACTCTTCGTGTATCCTGATGGACAACTTAAGTCAAATGATGCATACTCAGTTTCCATAATTGTCTTATCATATGAATACTCTTCTTTTTCTACCTTAGTTTCAACATCACGATAATCTGTCTTTGTTACAGATACTTTAGACCATTCAGACCAAGATCCATAATCAGTCCAATGACCACCAGTTGTCTTTTTGTATTCGTATTCAATTTGCTTAGCTACATCTGTTGTTTCTTGTCTTTCACATATATCAGTATCACAATAATCGTAGCATCCCATGATTACTATAATATAATCACTTTCTTCGCCACATTCTAAAAATACCTTCATGTGATATTCATTCTCAAATTTTTCAATTGATACATATGAATTTACTGCTGAACAAGCATTTCCATATTTATCCTTAAGTTCAAGAATCATTTTTTCATCGTACATCTTTGCAAGTGACAAAGTTTTAATATCGCCTACCTTCTTAGGTAATCTCTCAGTTGTAAAATAATTTTGACCTACTTCTTTCATTTTTTCAATATTTTCTGAAAAAATATTATCAGTAAGCACATCTAATGATTTGTTAATTCCTTTATGAGATAAAGATAATAACCATACTGTAAATAATACAAAAATAATTATTATAATTCCCTTAATAAAGAAATTCGTCCAGCTAAATCTTCTACTTTCTTCTTCCATAATCATTCCCCCTTCAAGAAAATCGACATTTATATTAACACAAACTAAATATTTTGTCAACTTTTTTAGAATTTTTTTAAGAACATTTATTTGATATTTTGAAAAAAAGAAGCATGTTTTATTATACTTCATTCTTAATTCTTACTAAATATTGATAATATTTTAGAAACCCTCGTAATAATCTGGGTACTCTTATTCATTGCATAATTCTTCCCAAGTGCTTTTCCCCCAATTGTCAATGAAGAAATAAGTGCTGTCACTATTAGTGAAATAATTAATTCATTCATATCTGTATATTTTATTAATAATGCCACAATCGAAACTCCAGCCGTACCAGAAATAATTCCACATATATCACCAACAACATCACAGCAAATAGATGATACCTTTGAAGCATTTTTCAAAAGTCTTACTCCCATCTTTCCACCCTTAACTTTTCTTGCACTCATCGAATGAAAAGCCGTATCATCACCACTTGTTACTGCCACACCAATAATATCAAAAATAATACCAATCAAAATAAAAAGAAAAGTAACTAAGATGGCAATTAATAAATTAACATTCTCAAGTACCACCGTTGAAAACAATGACATAATAAGTGATATTCCAAATGCTAATATTGTTACAATTAAGCTCCATCTGTAATTACTTTTCATACTTCCTCCAAAAAACTAATGGCTATTAGATATGATTAACTTTGAGACTTAGGTCAAGTAGGATTTCCCTATCTTCTACATACCGTTACCAGTATTGCGGTTCCCCTTTAAAAAAGACAGCATGGTGTTTCCACATCATACGACTTGATTGCCACTTAGTTCCCACTGCAATCCCATATCCTGCACTCTAGGAGATTTCCTCACCAACGCATCGTTATTAGTTCTCTTTTGCAAAGGTAATTTCATAACACGAATATTATCATAATTGGCCGATTATCATAATACCTTAGTTAATCCCAAAGCCTTCACTCAAGACAAGCTACACTGCTCATAGCTCATCACCACATAGCAGGTTTAATCCTAGTTCATAATAAATCATCAGTTTCCGTATAGATTTACTACAAAGATAGGTCTCCACGAATAATGGAATTAAATATATGCCATTACATTCTATCCATTACTCTCATCATCAGCATCCACCCTAGATTGGGCATCTAAAGCAAACACCAATGGCCTCATAGATATGCTCTTTAAAGGTCTTTTATCCCCGTCTTCCTAACGAATCAATTGACTAGAATAATGTGCCATCAATCGAGATAAGATTATACCAAAGATTAATAACTTTGTCAAGTTTTTTACCCAAACAAATATTTTTGTTTAATAAATCACTAAAGATAAAATTAAGATAACTATATCTAATTATCTTAATTATTTATCTAATTCTTCTTTTAATATCTTTGAAGCAAGTGATGGATTAGCTCTTCCCTTAGTCTTCTTCATTATCTGACCAATAAAATAATCAAATACTCTTTTACCATTCTTATAGTCATCTACTAAAGCTTTATTCTCATCAATTACCTCTAAAACAATTCCCCTAATAGTCTCTTCATCACCTATCTGTGATAATCCAAGTTCTGATATTACTACTGCTGGTTCCTTACCAGTATCCATTACCTTCTCAAATACTTCTTTTCCCTGTTTACCAGATATCTTTCCACTGTTAATAAGATCAATTAACTCCACTAACATCTTAGGTCTCATCTTAATCTCATCAATTGTTAAACTATATTTATTAAGATATCCAATAACACTACCAGTAAGCCAATTAGATACTAATTTTGGATCTCCTGATAAACTAAGACATTCCTCATAATAATCTGATATATTCTTATCCCTTACAATAGTATATGCATCCTTCTCGTTAATAGAATACTCACTAGTATATATTCTAAATCTCTCATTATGAAGTTTAGGAATACTCTTTCTTATATCTTCAATCCATTCTTTATCTATCTTAATCGGAGGTAAATTAGGATCCGTAAAATATTTATAATCAATGGCATCTTCTTTACTTCTCATTGGATATGTAACCCCTTCAGCCTCATCAAATCTTCTTGTTTCCTGTAAAACTTTTCCACCTTTATCAAGAATTTCACTCTGTCTTTTAACTTCACATATAATCGCTTCTTTAACACTACTAAAGGAATTAATATTCTTCATCTCAACCTTTGTTCCAAGTTCAGTATCTCCTTCTTTCATTAAAGATACATTAACATCACATCTAATTTGCCCTCTATCACTTCTTGCATATGAAGTATCACAATATAAAAATATACTTCTAAGTCCTTCAAGAAAAGCTACTGCTTCATCTGCTGAATTCATACAAGGTTCTGTTACTGTCTCAAGTAAAGGAACTCCACAACGATTGTAATCAATTAATGAATATGCTGGATAATGGTCTAAACTAGCCGTATCTTCTTCCAAATGAGTATCATGAATTAATATTTTCTTCTCTTCCCCATTAACATTTATCATTACATATCCATTTGTTCCTATTGGATGCTTAAATTGTGTTATCTGGTATCCTTTTGGTAAATCTGGATAAAAATAATTTTTTCTCTCAAAAGTTAAATACTCTGGTATCTCACAATTCATAGCAATCGCCATCTTTATTGAATTCTTGACTGCTTCCTTATTAACTACTGGCAATATTCCCGGAAATCCTAAATCAACTACTGAAACATTACTATTAGGAATTGTTGAATAACTATTTCTTGCTGTTGAAAAATTCTTACTATTAGATTTTAATTCACAATGAACTTCAAGCCCAATAACTGTCTTATACATCAATCTCACCATCCTTAGCTACCTGATTAACATAGTCCATCGTATTCTCTAACTTATAAGCCATATTCAAAACTACATCATCTTCACATACTCTACCAGTAATATTAATTCCTAAAGGCATATCATCTACAAAACCTGAAGGTATCGTAATACTAGGAAATCCTCCAAAATTACCAATAACCAAATGATTATCTAACATTAAATATTTATCGCTTAACTTATCTGTCCCTTCCCCAAACTTTGGTGCTATTCCTGAAGCCGCTGGCATAATAAGTCCATCATATTTCTTAAATAAATCATTTATCTTATCGACAACCATTCTTCTAATTCTACAAGCATTTAAAAATAATTTCTCTTGATTCTCTTTCTGTAAAATATAACTACCAAGTACAAATCTTCTCTTAATTAATTCACTAAATCCCTTCGTTCTAGCATCTTTAATAATTTCTTCTGGAGTATTCCCTTCTCCTCTTACTCCAAAATGAATTCCTGTTAAATTAGCATCATTTGAAGTAACTTCTGCACAAGATATTGACATATATGTTGGATATAGTGCTAATAATAAATCTTTATCAATTGATTCCTCACATACTTCGATTCCTAAACTCTCACACTTCTTAATAACCATAGAAAAATTATCTATTACCTTAGCTAATTCCTTATCATTATCACTATTATCTAATATTTCTTTTATATAAAATAATTTCTTTCCCGCTACTTCATTATCAATTGTATCAAGATAATTCTTATCATCATCAGGTAAACTTGTCATATCACGTTCATCATGCCCCTTTATAACATTCATAACCATTGCTACATCATAAGTATTTCTTGCAAATACTCCTAAATGATCCAAACTAGAAGCAAAAGCAAAAAGTCCATATCTTGATATTCTTCCATAAGTTGGTTTAAATCCAACTACTCCCCCATAAGCTGCTGGTTTTCTAATTGAATCTCCTGTATCAGAACCAATTGCAAATGGAACAATTCCTAATGCTACTGAAGCCGCTGATCCAGCTGAAGAACCACCAATTAATCTCTCACTATTCCAAGGATTTTTTACTACTCCTGTATGTCCTGTAGTACCAGTTCCTCCCATAGCTAACTCGTCTAAAACCGTTTTTCCCATCAAAACAGCCCCAGCTTCCTTTAATTTCTTATATATTGTTGCATCATATACTGGAACATAATTCTTAAGAATATTAGATGAAGCTGTTGTTAAAATTCCCTTAGTTGATATATTATCTTTAAGAGCATATGGAATTCCTGATAAATTACTATCACTAGATTTATCTATTTCATATTTATCTATAATTGTTACAAAAGGATTATATTTATCTTGATATTTCTTAGCTAAATTAACACTCTCTGTAAATAATTCTTCACTACTCACACTTCCACTATCTATTTTTTCTCTCATTTCTTTAATACTTAATGCCATTATTCCACCACCTTAGGTAATTTTACCTGATTATATAAATTACTACCACTATTAACTAGTATTTCATCTATTTCTAATTCATCTACTACCTTATCTTCTCTTAAAGATACATTATCTAACATAAATGGATAAGTCATTGGTTCTACCTTATCTATATCAGGAATATTCCCTATCAAATCCATCTGTTTTAAAATTATATCAAATTCATCCATTAATGTTTTATATTCTTCTTCTTTCATTGTAAACATTAACTTATTAGCTAACATCTTTAAAGTTTCTTTATCCATTATTTTTTCCTTCTTTCATATCTATTAGTATATCATAAACTTCATCTATTTTATAATTATTTTCACTATATTTTACAATATTACTTTATTTTAATTATCATTATCAACTTCTAAATTTAATAACCTAGCAATTATTTCTAATAATTTATCTCATCTTTATATGTACTTCTCTAAGTTGCATCTCTGATACCACACTAGGACACCCCATCATTTTACATTCTCCTTGACTATTCATAGGAAAAGCTACTACCTCTCTAATACTATCAGTATTCTTAAGTATCTGAATCATTCTCTATATCCCAATAGCCATTCCTGCATGTGGTGGTGCCCCGTAATGAAAAGCCTCATATAAAGAAGCAAACTTACTCTTTATTACTTCTTCTGAATATCCCACCAAAGAAAATACTTTCTTCATAATATCTATATCATGATTTCTTACTGTCCCAGAAGCCATCTCTACCCCATTACATACAAAATCAAATTGATAAGCATAAATATCTTTTATATCTAACTTATCTAAACTATCCATTCCTCCTATTGGCGTTGAAAATGGATTATGACAAAATTCATATTTATCAGTTTCTATATCAAATTCATACATTGGAAAATCTTTAACAACACAAAATTTATATTCACTATCATCTATTATATCTATTTTTCTTCCTAACTCTAATCTAATTAAAGAAGCATATTTATAAACCTTATCCCTATCAGCAAGAACAAAAGCAATAAAATTGCTCCCATCACTTCACAGTGATGGATTTCTGTTTC
>CAMGAM010000026.1 GCA_946007485.1 uncultured Mycoplasmatota bacterium | reverse complement strand
CTTCAAAAGCTCTTATTAAGTGTAATGAGTTAATTTTACAATATAATTTAGATATGAAAGTAATTGATGCATGTTATACTTTTGATAGGGAACAATTAATCTTTAGATTTCTTGCTGATGAAAGAGTTGATTTTCGACAATTAGCGAAAGATTTAGGTGCTTTATTTAAAACAAGAATTGAACTTAGACAAGTGGGAATTAGGGATAAAGCTAAAGAAATTGGAGGAATTGGTCCTTGTGGAAGAAAACTTTGTTGTAATAATTTTTTAACTGAATTTGATAGTGTTTCTATAAACATGGCAAAGAATCAAAATTTGTCTTTAAATCCAACAAAGATTAATGGAGTATGCGGACGTCTTTTATGTTGTTTAAAATATGAAAATGAAAATTATAATGAATATAAGAAGGGATTACCTGAAATTGGTAAAAAAATTAAGAACGATATGGGAGAGGGAAAAGTCATTTCTGTTGATGTATTTAAAAAGAACTATACTGTTTTGCTTAATAGCGGAGAGGTTATGACTGTTTCAGTAGAAGATGAAAGTAAAAAATAGATTATTAAATTTTAATGATAAGATAATATATCAGGATGATGATAGCTTTTTGTTTTCACTGGATTCGGTATTACTTGCAAATTTTGTTTCTATTAGGTTATCAGATAAAAAAATTATCGATTTATGTAGTGGAAATGCTCCAATACCAATGTTATTATCTTTTAGAACTAAAGCTTCAATTTATGGAGTAGAGATTCAAAAAGAAATATATAATATGGGACTTGAATCAATATTAGAAAATGGAATGGATAAGCAAATTACTTTTATAAATGATGATGTGAATAATTTATTTAATTATGATTATTGCGAAAAATTCGATGTGGTAGTTTGTAATCCACCTTATTTTAAATATCAAAAAGGTAGTTTAATTAATAATAATGATAAGAAGACTATTGCAAGACATGAGGTTTTAGTAAAATTAGAAGATATTATAATGGTATCTAAATATTTACTTAAAACTGGTGGAACTTTTGCTTTAGTACATAGACCTTCAAGATTTATGGAAATTTTGTTTTTAATGAAAAAATATAATATTGAGCCTAAAAGAGTTAGATTTGTGTATCCGAAGAAAGATAAAGAAGCTAATATGGTGTTAATTGAAGGCGTTAAGAATGGTAAAAGTGATATGAAAGTATTACCACCATTGATCGTTTATGATGAGGCAGGAAATTATGATCTTTATATAAAGAAAATGTTTGGAAGTGAAGATAATGTGGCAGAATAGTTATGATGGTAGTCCTAGTGTTTATATTGTTCCTACGCCAATAGGAAATTTAGGAGATATGACATTTAGGGCAATTGAGGTATTAAAGAACGTATCTGTAATATTTTCTGAGGATACGAGAATTACTTTGCAATTATTAAATTATTATGATATTAAGAATAAGCTTGTTCATTTAGATGATCATAATGAAGATAATGTAAAAGAAGAAGTTTTGTCATATTTAAAATTAGGAAATAGTGTCGCTATTGTTACAGATAGGGGAACTCCAATTATTAGTGATCCTGGATATAAAACGGTAAAACTTTTAAAAGAAGAGGGATATAATGTAATCGCTTTACCAGGAGCATGTGCTTTTGTTCCGGCGATAGTAGCTTCTTCAATAAGTAGTGAACATTTTACTTTTTATGGTTTTTTATCTAGTAAAGAGAAGAAAATGAAAGATGAACTTGAGAATTTAAAAGATCATGAATATACATTGGTTTTTTATGAGGCTCCACATAGGATTGTTAGGACTTTGGCTAGTATGTATGAAATTTTGGGTGATCGATATATAAGTATTTCTAGAGAGATATCTAAATTACATGAGAGTATTTTTGTTGGTTTTTTAAGTGAAGCAATAAAGTCTTTGGTTAATCCTAAAGGTGAATTTGTGATAGTGGTATCACCAAGTGATGAGATAATTCAGAATGATATGTCTATTGTAGATAATGTGAATATGTATATTAAGAGTGGTCTTAGTAGTATGGATGCTATAAAAAGGGTAGCTAAGGAGAGAAAAATTCCTAAGAATGATGTATATCAGGAATTTCATAGAGGTGATAGTAAATGAAACTTATTGTCGGGTTAGGTAATCCTGGTTTAGAATATGTTAATACGAGACATAATATAGGATTTATGTATTTAGATTATATTTTTGGTGATAAATTTGTATTAAATAAGAGATTTAGGGCAATGGAGTATATTACAATGATTAATAATGAGAAAGTTATTGTAATTAAACCAATTACTTATATGAATTTATCTGGTGAGGCTGTATGGCAGTATGTTTCTTATTATAAAATAGAATGTAGTGATATTTTAGTTATTCAAGATGATTTGGATATGAATTTAGGAAGAATTAAGTTATTGTTTAATCATGGTGATGGTGGACATAATGGAATCAAGAACATTGTTGATAAATTGTCTAGTAAAGCATTTTTGAGATTAAAAATAGGAATATCTAAATCAATAGATGTTAATACTAAGGATTATGTTTTAGGAAAATTTAACGATAATGATTTGGTAGTACTAAAAGATACTTTTAGTTTACTAAATAATTTTATTGATGATTATATAAGTTTAGATAGAGATAAGTTAATTGGTAAGTATAATAGTAATTTAAAAGAGTGATAATTATGAAATTTTTTGATAAGATATTTGATATTAATGATACGACTGATTATGCTGTTAGTGGACTTAATAGGGAATTAATGTGTATTAATATATATGATGCTTTTATTAAAAATAATAAAGGCGTTTTAGTCGTGACTAGTAGTACTTATATTGCTAATTTAATGTATCAAACATTGCTTAATTATACTGATAAGGTTTTATTTTTTCCGATGGATGATTTTCTTACTTCTGAAGCAATTGCTATTAGTCCTGAATTTAAAGTTGAAAGAATTAATACTTTAAATGTAATAAGTGATGATTCTAAGTATATTGTGGTTACTAATTTGATGGGTGCACTTAGGTATTTACCTGATAAAAAATTGTGGAAAAAATCTAAAATTGTTTTGAAAAAAGGGATGGATATTAATCGCGAAGAATTACTTGATAAATTATATAATCTTGGTTACGAGAGAGAAGTAATTGTTAACGGTACTGGAAAAATAGGGATTAGAGGATATGTTGTTGATATTTTTCCTACATCATATGAAAATGCTGTTAGAATTGAATTTTGGGGAGATACGATTGATAGTATTAAATATTTTGATGTTGATAGTCAGTTATCAACAGAAGAGGTTAGTGAAATTACAATATATCCATTTACAGAATTTTTAGTTGATAAAGATATTGATAATATGATAAATAAGCAAAAATACTTAAAATATTATAGTAGTTCCGTATCAATGCTTAGTGATTATTTAGATGGTGGTATTATTTGTTATGATGATTATCCTTCTTTATTAAAAAGTTATGATTTACTTGTATCATCAATTATGGAGTATGATAATGAAAATAAGAGTGAAATAGAAACAAAATATATGTATGAATTAGATGATATTTCTGGATGTTTTAATATTTATTATTATCATTTTGATGAGGTAATAGCTGGTAAGTTAAAATTTTATAGGTTTAAGTATGATTCAATTAATAAATATAATGGTGATTATAATATTATTAGAAATGATTTATTAGGATATATAAATAGGGGAAAAACAGTAATATTATGTATTGACAATAAAGAAAGTGCTAAAAGAATTACTAAATATTTAGAAATAGATGATATATTATTAACTAGTGAGGATAAAATTATACCTAATAGAATCAATTTAATTAATAAGAATGTTTATGAGGGATTTATTTATAATGATTTTGTTGTTATTGGTAGAAATGATTTATTTAATAATAGGGAAGAAATTGTTAAATATAAAAGTAGATATAGATTAGGTACTAAGATTCAAGCTATTACTAATCTTGAAGTTGGAGATTATGTAGTTCATGAAATGTTTGGTATAGGAATATATCAAGGATTGTTTACAATGAATAAACAGGGCTTTAATAAAGATTATATCAAGATTATGTATGATGGTGGTGATTCTCTATACATTCCTGTGGAAAATATTGATAGAATTAATAAATTTACTGGTAAGGAAGGTACAGGGGTTAAATTAAATAGTCTATCTAATGATAATTGGAAAAAGAAGAAGGGGAAAGTTAGAGAGAAATTAGAGAGTATTGCGAATGATTTAATTACGGTGTCTGCTCAAAGAGAAATGATGTCTGGTTATGCTTTTTCATCAGATGATGAGAATCAAGTTTTATTTGATAGTGAATTTGAATATACAGAAACGCCTGATCAGTTGAGAGCAATTAATCTTATAAAGGCTGAGATGGAAAAAGAAAAACCAATGGATATGCTTTTATGTGGAGATGTTGGTTATGGTAAGACAGAAGTTGCTTTTAGAGCAATGTTTAAGGCTGTAAATGATGGAAAACAAGTTGCTTATTTGTGCCCAACGACAATTCTTGCCAATCAACAATATGTTTCAGCTAAAGATAGATTTAAGACGTTTCCAGTAAACATAGCTCTTATCAACAGATTTGTTGATAAATCAAAGCAAAATGAAATAATTGAAGGATTAAAAAATGGAAAAATAGATATTGTATTTGGAACACATAGATTATTAAGCGATGATTTTGAATATAAAGATTTGGGTTTATTAGTAATTGATGAAGAACAACGATTTGGAGTAACTCATAAGGAAAAAATTAAGAAATATCGTGCGAATGTAGATGTACTTACTTTGTCGGCTACACCTATTCCTAGAACCCTTCAAATGTCTTTAACTGGTATTAGAACTTTGGCTTTGATTGAAACTCCACCAAAAGAGAGATATCCTATTCAAACTTATGTTTTAGAGGAGTCTGATTTAGTAATTAAAGATGCTATATATAAAGAATTATCTCGAGGTGGACAGGTGTTTATTTTATATAATAGTGTCGATAAGATAGAAGATAAAGTTTATGAAATTGGAAAGTTGGTTCCAGAAGCTAAAATTGATTTTGCACATGGTAGAATGACAAAAGATCAACTTGAAAGTAAGATGAATAATTTTATTCAAGGAAAATTTAATGTGCTTGTATGTACAACAATTATTGAGACTGGAATTGATATACCAAATGTTAATACATTGATTATAATAGATGCAGATAGATTTGGTTTATCGCAGTTATATCAAATTAGGGGAAGAATTGGAAGAAGTAATAAAATAGGTTATGCATATTTAATGTATAGTAAACATAAATTTTTGAATGATATTGCTATAAAGAGGCTTGATACGATAAAAGAATTTACGGAACTTGGAAGTGGTTTTAAGATTGCAATGAGAGATTTATCAATAAGAGGTGCGGGAGATATTTTAGGAAGAGAGCAATCTGGTTTTATTGATACGGTAGGTGTTGATTTGTATTTAAAGATGCTAAATGATGCGATAAGAAAATCAAAGGGAGAATATGTAGGAGAAGAGGAAAATACTGGAAATAATGACAAACCATTAATAAATGTATCAACACATATTGATGATAATTATGTTATGGATACGGAGCTTAAGATAATTATTCATAAGCGAATTAATGAGGTTGATTCTTATGATAGTTTTTGTAAGATAAGAGAAGAATTAGAAGATAGATTTGGAAAATTACCAGAAGATATGGTAATTTATATGTATGAAGAATGGTTTGAAAAACTAGCTAAATTCTTAGATATTACTTGTGTTTTAGATGATAAAAAGCAAGTAGATATAAAATTATCTGCTAATTTATCTGAAAAAATTGATGGAGAACAATTATTTATGGAAACTTATCAAATAAACAAAAATTTTAGATTAAGTTATAAAGATAGTTGTATTCATGTTATTTTAGATAAGAGTCATAATGAACAACATTATTTGATTTATTTAATAGGATTACTTATTAAGATTAAATCAATGGTTCAGAAATAATGAGTTTATAAAATGACTCTTTTTTCTTTTATTTTAAGTATATATATATAAAATTAATCCAAAATAATTATGAATGGAGGATTAAATGTGTCAACAGGAATTGTTAGAAGAATAGATGAACTTGGAAGAATTGTAATTCCTAAAGAAATTAGAAAAAATTTAAGAATTAAGAATGGGGATAATTTGGAAATTACAGTAGATGGAGAAAATATTACACTAAGAAAGTATTCTCAAATAGAGAATGCCACTGATATGGCAGCGGTGTATGTAGAGTCTTTTTATCAAGTACTTAAATATAATGTAATTGTAACCGATACAGATAAAATTGTAGCAATTGCAGGTAGTTTAAAGAAAAAGTATCTTAATATGGGAATTAGTGATACAGTTTTACGGATGATAGAAAGAAGAGATACTTTTGTTGAGCGAAAGAAGAAGGAAATTGAAATTAGTCCTGGTTTTAAAGAATTTGGTTATTATGCTGTGGCAACCATTATAAATAATGGTGATTCAATAGGTTCAGTTATAATTTTATCTCTTGATACTCCTATGCTGGAACAAGAAGAAAAATTAGCAATGATTTTGGCTAAGATGCTTAGTAATTATTTTAGTTGATAACATCTATGTTAATAGGTGTTTTTCTATGCTTTTGGATATTTTTTAGGAACTAAATTAATTAAATTTAAAAATGAATATATATTATTAACTTGGAAGAAATAAGAGATAGATAAAAATATATTATTTTATTTATAATTTGTAATTATTTTATTTTGGTTAATTTATAATTTACTTGCATATCAAAAAAACATATGATATAATACATTTATCGATTTTGAAGGAAAGAGTAATAATGGAAAATTAAGAGAGTCTATGTTTGGTGTGAAATAGATATTGGAAATTATTATAGATGGTTCTGGAGTCGTCTGACTGATATGTAAGTTAGACCGGTAGTTCCGTTATAACTTTAAGTGTATAATTTTATGAATTATAAAATAAGGTGGTACCGCGGCATTAGTCGTCCTTAAGTATTACCTTATTTTTCTTTTTGAGGTGATAAAATGAGAAAATTTGAGAAGATTAGTCTTGAACAATTTACTAAAGATTGTCCAAAAGGAGATTATGATGATATATTATTACCAGTTAGAAAAACAATGAAGAGTGCTGGCTATGATTTTATATCATTTATGGATATAACAATCAAACCTAATGATATTGTAAAAATACCTACAGGAATTAAAATTTCTTTGGAAGATGGTGAGTTTTTAGGTATATTTGTTCGAAGTAGTATGGGTTTTAAGTATAATGTACGGATGTGTAATCAAGTTGGAATAATTGATGGTGATTATTATAATAATCCAGATAATGAAGGTCATATATGGATAAAACTTCAAAATCATGGAGATATTGATTATGTAGTTAGAAAAGGGGATGCTTTCGCACAAGGAATAATTATGAAATATTATATTTGTGATGATGATAATACTCAAGATGTGCGAGTTGGTGGACTAGGTAGTACAGATAGGAGAGATAAAAATGAGTGATAAGAAAAAATTTTATATAACTACTCCAATATATTATCCATCTGATAATTTTCATATTGGACATTGTTATACGACTATTATTGCTGATGCAATAGCAAGATATAAAAGATTAGAAGGGTATGATACATTCTTTTTGACAGGTACAGATGAACATGGTCAAAAAATTCAAAAGAAGGCTGAAGATAAAGGAATTTCTCCAAAGGAATATGTTGATGTAATTGTAGAGAATGCAAAAGATTTATGGAAAAGTTTGGGTATTAGTTATGATAAATTTATTAGAACTACCGATAATGAACATGTTTTAGCTGTTCAGAAGATTTTTAAAAAATTATATGATCAAGGGGATATTTATAAGGGTGAATATAAGGGATTATATTGTACTCCTTGTGAATCTTTTTGGACAGAATCTCAATTAGATGAAAATGGAAATTGTCCTGATTGTCATAGGGAAGTTCACGAAGTTAGTGAAGAGGCTTATTTCTTTAAATTGTCTAAATATCAAAAAAGATTAGAAGAATTTTTGGAATCTAATCCTGATTTTATTCAACCAATATCGAGAAAAAATGAAATGTTAAATAATTTTATTAAACCTGGTTTGGAAGATTTGTGTGTCTCTAGAACTTCATTTGATTGGGGGATACCAGTTACTTTTGATGATAAGCATGTTGTTTATGTATGGATCGATGCTTTGTCTAATTATATAAGTGCTTTGGGATATTTATCAGAAGATGAATCATTATTTAAAAAATATTGGCCAGCTGATTTACATATAGTGGGAAAAGAAATTGTTAGATTTCATACGATTATTTGGCCAATTATGTTAATGGCTTTGGATCTTCCTTTACCTAAGCAGGTATTTGGACATGGATGGTTAATTATTAATGGTGGTAAAATATCTAAGAGTTTAGGAAATTATAAAGATCCGAGAGAGTATATTTCATTGTATGGGGTAGATGCAGTTAGATATTTTGTTTTAAGAGAGGTTCCATTTGGAAATGATGGTAATTTTTCAGAAGAGGCACTTATAAATAGAACTAATGCTGATTTAGCAAATGTTTTGGGAAATTTAGTAAATAGAACAATAGGAATGATTAACAAATATTTTGATGGTATTGTAATTGACAAAAAGATTAATGAAGATATAGATACAGAATTAATTAATTTTGTGTTATCACTTAAAGATAAGATTGAAGATAATATGAATAATTTAGAAATTTCAGTTGCTCTTGATTCAATCTTTGAAGTATATCGTAGATGTAATAAATATATTGATGAAACGATGCCTTGGATTTTAGCTAAAGATGAGAGTAAGAAAGATCGTTTAGCTACTGTACTATATAATTTGATTGAATCTATAAGGATTGCAACAGTATATTTACAGGCATTTTTACCTGATACTGCTAAGAAGATATTTACACAAATAAACACAGATAAAATTGATTATGATAGTGCTTCTACTTTTGGTTTATATAGTGGTGGAACAAAAGTAAATACACCTGAAGTTTTATTTAAGAGAATAGAAAAAGAGTAAGTATGTCGGATGCAAAATTCGACTTTTTTTTCTTGACAAAGAATGTAAAATAAGATTAATTAAAATAAACTATATTTACAATTTTAATTTTGTTTGTTATTATTTGATTATGATTTGCACTTGAAAGGAGAAACTATGCAAATGGAAAAACACGAAGTGATTGCAGTATTTATGTATTTGGCAGTTTTATTGTTTGTGGTTGTAGTTAACTTGATAGACAATACATTTTTATTTGATTTAGCATATTTATTTGTAGTTGTATGTTGTGTTTTTAAATTTTTTCTGATTATGAAAAGAGAAAAGGAGTAAGAGATATTAGATGTATGTTGATACACATTGTCATATTACTAGTGATGATTATGATGATATTCCAAAATTAATTGATGAAATTTACAAATCTGGTGTAGAAAAGATAATTGTCAATGGTTGTGATATGAAGTCTAATCTTCAAGTATTGGAACTTATTAAAGAGTATGATATTGTTTATGGTGCGATTGGGTTTCATCCTACTGAATTAGAAGAATTTGATGATAGTTATTTTGAATGGTTAGAGAATCATATTAATGATGATAAAATAGTTGCTATTGGTGAAATTGGATTGGATTATCATTATGAAGATACTGATAAGAAAAAGCAACAAATAGTATTTAAGAGACAATTAGATATTGCTAGTAAATATAATAAACCGGTTATAATTCACTGTAGAGATGCTATTCAAGATACATATAATATATTAAGCAATTATCATCTTAGTGGTAGTCTTCATTGCTTTAGTGGTAGTTTAGAGATGGCTTTAGAATTTATTAAATTAGGGTATTTAATAGGAATAGGTGGGGTGTGTACTTTTAAAAATTCTAAAAATATTAAGAAGGTCATAGAGAATATTGATTTAGAATATTTTATTTTAGATACAGATTCTCCTTATTTAACTCCGGAACCATTTAGAGTGGAAAAAAATAGTTCTAAAAATATACCAATTATTGCTAAAAAAATAGCAGAGATTAAAGATACAGATGTTAATAAAGTAGCTAAAATTACTACTGAGAATGCTGATAGATGCTTTTTTAGGTAATTTTTTATGAAGCTTGTTTAATTTTGGGTTATTTGACAAATTATTGTTATTATGTTAATATTATATTACCTAAATATTTAATGAGGTGATTTAAATATGAGAAGAACAGTATCTAACTTATTGGTAATTGGGACACAATTATTGATAGTTGGGCTATTTTTCACTACAGTATTTACGAATGATATTAAGGTTAATAAGCATGTAAGTATTATTCATAATGATAATTTGGATAAGATAGCGACTTCTGTTTCATTATTATTTGAAGAAGAAGATATTACTAGTATAGATAAAAAATTGGATGATATGACACTTGAAGAATTACCTTCTTTAGATGAAGTAGTTGAAGATATTGATAAAGCAGAAGAAAAAACAGCAGAGAATTATAGTGAACCACTTTATTCAATTGATGCTAGTAAGTATATTAATAATGAAGCAATGGGCTTTGTTGTAACTGAAGGAAATAAAGAATATAGTTTATCGGATTATGAATTTGATGTTGTCGTTGCAGTTGTGGCGGCTGAATATCATAATGAATATCCTGATGATGCGTTGGCAGTTGTTTCAGTAATTCTTAATAGATGTGATTCAGCTAAATGGGTTAGTTGGGCAGGTTCTACTCCATATTCTCAGGTAATTACTAAGGGTCAATTTGAAGTATATTTTACAACTAATGAAAACATATCTTATAAGAGATTTATGCCAGGAGGAAGTAAATATGGTTCTTCCAAATATGCGATTGCGAAACAAGCAGTATTAGATGGCTTTAATGGAATAAGAAATAATAGTTATTTAGGCTTTAGATCTGGTTCATCAGTATCATACAGTGATTATTATATTGTACCAGGTGGCAATAGATATGGATATAATTAAGATAGTTTTATGCTATCTTTTTTTCATTTAAGGAAATATATTTATTTATTGAAAAAAATTATTACATTAGCTTTATTGTGTTGTTTGCTATAAAAGATGATAGATTATTATCTAAGTGATAGTAAGAATAAATAAATTTATGTGCTATTATTTAATTGTATTTATAAGATAAGGAAGTGAGAATGGTGAATGAAATTTTTAGCAAGATTGTTAAAAATAAAAAAAATGTTATAGTCGTTTTCTTTTTAATTTTTACTTTTGGTGCTTTATTGATTATTGGTAATACTTTTGGTGTAACATCTTATAAGGTCGTTTTTAATAGAGCTGAAAATACTGAAATTATGAAAACTTGTAAAACTGATGAATATGGAAAGTTGGATAATGATTGTATATCAGCAATTAGTACGGTTTGTAATAGATGGTCTCCAGAAGTATATATATATGATGGTTATGTTCAAAAAAATCAAATTGCAGTTTCTTAATTTGCTAATATGACTTTTACAGAAGATACTAATTATTATTGTGTGGCACATTCTTCTTTATCTGGATATAAAAAAGGGTGTTATGTATGTAAATATGATAGTAACATTATGAAGTGGAAGTTTAATACATCAAGTGATGATGATTGTACATCCGGTTATAGTTTATCATCTTCTATTACCGCAGAAGAAAATTGTGAGTCAATAATTCCAGATTCATGCTATGTATGTAATGATAATAGTAATATTGTGAAATGGGATAATAGTGGTGAGGGTGATGGTGATTGTCTATCTGGATATACAGCTAAAAATATACCACAGAATGAGTGTAAGCCAATTGTAAATCCTCCAACAGGTAGTATTTTAATGTTTTTGGTTTGGATAGTTGGAATTGGTGCTATTATTTATTCGATGTACTACTATAGAAATATTATTAGAAATAAATGAGTTTATAATTTTATTTATAAATTCTTTTTTTATTGTTTGTTTACTTGACTTTATTTATTATGATTTATAAAATATTAGTTGAGGGATATTTATGGATAAGTTTGAATTTAAAAAATCATTAGGACAGAATTTTATGAAAGATGAAAATGTTATTGATAAGATTGTTGATAGTGCAAAATTAGATAAAGATACTTTGATGATTGAAATTGGTCCTGGAGCTGGGAGTTTGTCAAAAAAGACTGTTCCTTTGGCAGGATTTTCTATACTTTATGAGATAGATACAAGACTTAAGGATATTCTAGAAAGTAATCTTTCTGAATATGATAATAAAAAAATTATTTTTGGTGATTTTTTAGTGCAGGATGTAGCTAGTGATATAGCTTTATATAATTATAAAAAAGTTTATGTAGTAGCTAATTTGCCTTATTATATAACAACTCCAATTATTACAAAATTAATGAAAGAGATATTGCCTGATAAGATAATTATTTTAATTCAAGAGGAAGTAGCTAATAGACTTTCGGCTAAGGTTGGTACAAAGGATTATGGAATGATATCTGTTTTACTTGGATCTAGATATGATATTAAGAAATTATTTAAAGTAAGTAGAAATTGTTTTGTGCCAGTTCCTAATGTTGATAGTGCGGTTATATCTTTAGAAAAACATTCT
>CAMGAM010000025.1 GCA_946007485.1 uncultured Mycoplasmatota bacterium | reverse complement strand
GTGGATTGGTGTGGAGATTTTCTGATAATTGTTGGAATTGTCTGAATTGTATGAAGATTTAGAATTTGATAAAATGCTTGACATATGGTTTTTAGTGTGATACAATATAATTGAAGATAGGGAAAGGAAGTAAATAATATGTTTGGTTTAGGTTTATGCGTAGGTTTATTAATTGCTTACATAGCAGAAGCGATTGATAATAGAAAAAACTAAAAATTTTCCGTTTAAACGGAAAGAGAAAAGGAGAAAGATTATGAACGAATTAACTACAAAGAAATTTGAAAATCAGTCATTAGCGAAAGCAACAGAGGAAATTATCAGATTACAGAAAAATGTTAATCAGTCTTTAATTAGCGTAGCAGGTATTTCTGGTGAGGTTGCGAAGTCAGAATCTTATAAAGATGATGGGTTCAAGTCAGCACAGGAATGGTTAATGAGTACATTTAACTATAAAAAATCTACTGCATATACAATGGTAAAAATTGGAAAAAGTTATGTTAATTTAGAGATTGATGGTTGTGTACCTATTTATAAAACAATATTTGCAAATTCAAAAACAGATGAGGATTTTACCTTAACACAGTTAGAGAAATTACTTCCTTTAGGAAAAGAAACAATTAAATTATTATTAAGTACTGGTGATTTGAATTATTCTATGACTGTAAAGGAAATTAAAGAACTTGTAGCAAATACTAAGTTGTTAGAGAAAGAAGAAACAGAGACAGAAGAAACGGAAACAGATACAGAAGAAACAGAACCAGAAACAGAAACAGAAACAGAAACAGAAATAGAAACAGAAGCAGAAATAGAAACAGATTTGAGAAAAGCAGTATCTACTATTGAAATATATAAAGATTGTATATTCGTAGATGATATTAAGTTTGGATTTGACAACTTAAACGAGGTTGTTAAACATATAAGGAAAACTGTTAAAAATTTAAACAATTAAAGGAGATTAAAAAATGAGGTTAGAAGTATTTGGAAAACAGAGAACAAACAAGGATGGTAAACCATTCACAACGTATCTTTCAAGAATTACCAACATGAAAACTGGTGAGGTTATTTCGGTACAGATTAAATTTAGAACTGGGGTGGAAGTTCCTAAAGAACTTCCAATAGTAGCAAATATTGAAAAGAAAAATGCTAATCTTGTAAAAGAGAATTGGGAAAATGAAGATGGTGAAACAGGTGTAAAACACGTTTTATGGGTTTCCGCAGTAACATCTTATGAGGATTATATCGACCATACTCTTGATGATTTCGAGTAAATTATTAGCCCCTCTTTATAGAGGGGCTATATTTGAAAGGCGGTAATTATGGAAATAACTATTGGTAGAAAATGTGCTAATTTTAGACGTTCGATAGGGTATTCTCAACAACAAGTTGCAGATTACTTATGATATAGCAGAACTAATATTTCAATGTTTGAGAATGGTAAAAACTATAATATGAATATATTACTATGGTACTTAAAAAGGGGGCTTGAACTGTGACAACAAGTGAACTTTTGAATTTATCAAGTGTAGAAATTTCTAAACTAAAAAAGCCACAGTTGAGAAAAATTGTACAGACTTTAGCAAGTACTTCAAATAAACGTTTAAAACGTTTACAGCAAAAAGGAATTTCGACACCAGCTTCACGTTATGTAAATAAAATCGGTAAATTCTCAACTAAGGGGAAAAATATAAATCAGTTAAGAGCCGAATATATAAGGGAAAAAAACTTTTTACAATCTAAAACTTCAACTCTTAAAGGATATAAACAGTTCAAAAAAGAGGTTCAAAAAAGTTTATCTGAAAAAGGTATAAACATAAGTTCTGATAACTTAGAACAAATATTCAAAATCTACGAGAAATTGAAAGACATTAATCCATCTGTTGCTGAAAAGAATTTGAAATATGTTACACTTCAAGAAATTAGTGAAGAACTTAAAGACGGTCAGACAGAGGATGAAATAATAAGCAGAATAAATGATAACTTGTCACAAATGTATGAACAAGAAATGGAACTAGAAAATTATGGCACAATTTCAGACTTTTTTAAAATCGAATAAATATTATATTTATTCAGAATATAAAGATTTTTTAAGAATCGCTTTAAATGAAATTGACACAGTAAAAAAGGGTAAAATAACATATATAAATATTCCATGTTCTTTCGATATAGAAACAACATCTTTTTTTCGTTTAAACGGAAAAGAAAAAGTTGCTATCATGTATGAGTGGACCTTAGGTATAAATGGGTTATGTTTAATAGGCAGAACATGGAAAGAATTTATAAATGTTATTAATGAAATTGTAGAAATGTTAGAATTATGTAATACATATAGATTGATATTATATGTGCATAATTTATCATATGAGTTCCAATTTATGCGTAAACATTTTGAATGGGAAAAAGTATTTTCCATTGATAATAGAAAACCTATTTACGCAGTAACAACTTCTGGAATAGAATTTAGATGTTCTTACATTTTATCTGGATATAATCTTGAAAATGTAGGAAAAAATCTAATGAAGTACAAAATAGAAAAAAAGGTTGGTGATTTAGACTATTCACTTTTTAGGCACTCAAATACACCTTTAACAGATGCAGAGTTAGGATATTGTATTAATGATGTTAAAGTAGTTATGGCATACATTCAAGAAAAGATAGAGCATGATGGCAATATAGCAAAAATTCCATTAACAAAAACAGGATATGTAAGAAATTACGTAAGAAATAATTGTTTTTATGACGGTAAAAAGTCACATAAAAAGAGTTTTAAACGTTTAAAATACAGAGAGATAATATCTAATCTAACTTTAACCGTAGAAGAATACAAGCAACTAAAAAGGGCATTTCAGGGTGGTTTTACACATGCTAATGTTTTTGAAGTCGGTAAAATAATAAAGAATGTTGGTTCAATAGATTTTACAAGTTCATATCCGACAGTTATGGTTGCTGAAAAATTTCCGATGTCTAAAGGTGAAAAAGTAAATATAACTAGCAAAGATGATTTTTTGAAAAATCTTAAATGTTATTGTTGTCTATTTGACATTGAAATAGAGAATCTTGAAAGCACATTTTTATATGAGAATTATTTATCATTATCAAGATGTTGGGGTGTAAAAAAAGCAGTAGTAAATAATGGTAGAATAGTACAATGTGAACATTTATATGCGACAATAACAGAACAAGATTATTTCATTATAAGAAAGTGTTATAAATGGAAAACTTTTAGAGTTGCTAATTTTATACGGTATAAAAAAGGTTATTTACCAACAGATTTTGTAAAATCAATTTTAAAGCTATACGTTGATAAAACAAGATTAAAGGATGTTGATGGAGAAGAGGTAAATTATCTAAAATCTAAAGAAATGGTAAATGCTATGTATGGTATGACAGTTACGGATATTGTACGTGACGAATTAACATATATAGAAGAATGGGGAAAAGAAACTCCAGATTTTGAAAAGGCTATAAATAAATATAATTCTGATAATTCAAGATTTATGTTTTTTCCGTGGGGTGTTTGGGTTACTGCATACGCTAGACGCAATCTATTTACTGGTATATTCGAGTTTAAAGAAGATTACATATATTCTGATACTGATTCTATAAAAGGAACTAACATGGATTCTCATAAAGAATATATTGAAAGATATAATAGAACTATAACAAGTATGTTGGAAAAAGCGTTAGAGTTTCATGGCATAGATAAAGAAAGTATAAGACCAAAAACTATAAAAGGAAAAGAAAAATCTTTAGGGGTATGGGATTTTGAGGGAACTTATACAAGATTTAAAACTTTAGGAGCTAAACGTTATATGGTAGAAAAAGATGGAAAAATAAATATAACTGTTTCTGGACTGAATAAAAAAGTATGCGTTCCATATTTATTAAATAAATATGGAGATAAAGTATTTGAAAATTTTAATGATTCTTTATATGTACCACCAGAATACACAGGAAAAAATACCCACACATATATTGACGAATGCAAAGAGGGATATTTAACGGACTACAAGGGAATTAAATCATACTATAAAGAAATGACTTCTGTGCATCTATCTCAATCTGATTATTCACTTTCATTGTCAAAAGAATATTCAGATTATATTGCTAATGTTCAAGATGTATATTTATAATTCCGTTTAAACGGAAAGAAAGGAAAATAAAATGTTTAAACAAAAATTCTATTCTTTAAAAACAATTTTATCTAAAGATGCTCAATATAATATAATTTTTGGTGAACGTTCAAATGGTAAAACGTATAGTGTACTAAAATACGGACTAGAAAAATTCTGTAAAACTGGTGAGCAAACAGCTATTGTGCGTAGATGGTCTGAGGATTTTAAAGGTAAAAGAGGTTCAACCATGTACCAATCTTTAGTTAATAATCACGAAATTGAAAAATTAACAGATGGCAAATGGACAGATGTTTATTATTATTCTGGTAGGTGGTACTTGTGTAAATATAATGAAAAAGATGAACGTACATTACTTGAAAAACCTATTGCCTATGGATTTGCGTTGGGTTCAATGGAGCACGATAAAAGCACATCATATCCAGAAATAACAACAATTTTATTTGATGAATTTTTAACCAGAACGATGTATTTACCAGATGAATTTATCTTATTTATGAATGTTTTGAGCACAATAATAAGGCATAGAAAAAATGTAAAAATTTTCATGCTAGGTAATACCGTAAATAAATATTGTCCATATTTCAATGAAATGGGATTGCGTCATATAAAAGATATGAATGTTGGTGATATAGACATATACACATATGGTAATAGTGATTTAAAAGTGGCAGTAGAGTACTGTAAACCTAATAAACAAGGTAAAGAATCAGATACATATTTTGCTTTTGATAATCCTAAACTAAGCATGATAACTGGTGGAGCATGGGAAGTAAATATATACCCCCATTGTCCTATTAAATACGCTCCTAAAGATATAAAATTCACATATTTTATAATATTTGATGGGGAAATATTACAATGTGAAATAATTATGAAAGATAATAATAATTTTACTTTCATACACAGAAAAACATCACCTATAAAAGACATAGAAAAAGATTTAGTTTATAGTACGGAATATAAACCACTCCCTAACTGGAAAAGGAAAATAAATAAACCAACAACAGAATTGGAAAAAAAGATTGCATTATATTTTGCTAAAGATAAAGTATTTTATCAAGATAATGATGTTGGTGAAATTGTTAGAAATTATTTATTGTGGTGTGGAAAAGAGGTAAAATAGATATGAGTATAATCAAGAAATGGTTTAAAAAACAATATATAAAATATGTATTAAAACAATGCCCACATATTTGTTTCATATGTAAATATAAATCGGATTGTTTACCACATTATTATGATAATTGGTAATTTAAAAAGGGCTATTAATAGCCCTTTTGTCATTTCAATAAAATATCAACTATTGCTTGAACCTTTTTGTAAGAATAACCTTCCTTTTCAAGCTTATTTTTGCGTTCGTCTCCGTTTCCATAATAACCATTAATCACTCTAATAGCAGTATCGCAATAGTTTTTATATGATTTTTTATTACTACTTGTTTTATTACTACTTGTTTTATAACGAGGTCTGATAATTTTTGTAATAGTTGCGTTTTTATAATTTATATCTCTATAAGCAACACTGTTATTTTTATTACCCTCTAAAACGTGAATGATGTTTTTAGACATTGTTTCAACAGCGCCCACATGGTCTAGTTCTCCGTTTAAATTCCAATCATAAAATACAATGTCTCCCATTTTAGGAATCCATTTATCTTTAGGAATTGCAATTCCCATTACAACACCTTTTTTGTACATTTCATCACAATTTGCTGAAATAGGGATAATATCAGCGCATCCAGATTCTATTGCCATAGCTGATATGTATGCAGAACACCAAGCATCATTGTAAGAAATAGGAAATGTTTTCAATTTAGAAGAATTGAACATATCAACTATTTTTCTATGTTTAGCAGTTCCCTCTCTAGTACCTAAATATTTTTTACAAGTATCTAAATATTCTTTACTCGTCTTTGCCATCGTTTTTTTCGTCCTTTCTCAAAACAGTTAATAATTTTTCAAGTGCTGTTGTGTTTTTCTGCATTGTATCGGTAAATTTCTGCATTGTATTGTTTATATACCAACCCATACCACAACATGCCACAATAGGAAAACCGACGCTTCCGATTAATGTTCCAATATCAGATAAATTCATATTTACACCCCCTTTCCGTTTAAACGGAATTTTTAAATTATAACTCCATCTAATAACAGAGTTTTAATTTCTTCAAGTTCTTCACTCTCTGCAATTATATTTTTAACATTTACATTTTTAACTTTTACAAAACCATGACAAGCTGATAATTGTGTATAAGTATTAGATGGTATACCTTGCAAGTGCTGATAATTCTCAGCCATATTTGTTTGTGGTCTGGTAATTATTAAGTACGGTATTTTTCCACCCATAACACCACTGTTACCTGATAAACTACCAGAATGTTGTACATGAGTTTTAGCATTTAATAAACCGCTAGTAGCACCTAAAGCTAATGGGGCTAATGAACCACCACTAGCAACAGTTCCTACGATTGAACCTGCTACTCCTATTACGCTAGATACAATTCCCATATATGAACCGCTTGACAATGGATATTGACTTGCGCAATTTCCACTATAAGAATATAACACACCACCAGAATTATCACGTTTTACATTTACTTCTGCAAGACAAGCACCTGTCAAAACATCAACTGTATATGTTATATTAATGCTAGAACGCATTACATTTCCAACGTCTAATTGAACAAAACCAATACAAGGTAAGTAAAGTTCAATATTAGTATAAGGCGCATAATCAAACACATTTCCGAAATATTCTTGTAAATTAACTGTACCACAATCTATTTTTGTGTACTGATTAGACACAAAATTTGAATTTACACCACTATCGAGATAACCTACTTTTATATTAGAACGTCCACCAATTATAGGACTTGCATAAACTTTATGCAATCCAATAATGCTTTCCATAGGATTATTGAACACTTTTAGTAACTGGTCTACAAAATTGCTAGACCATAACCACGCACCAAAACTATTTATTTCAGCTTGAGTTGGATTATAAATTTTATATAATGCATCAGCAGAACCAGTTGGCAAAACTACTGGTGGTGTGTTTCCTGTTCCTGTGTCTGGGGGATTAGGTGTGTCAAGTTTATTTCCAATTAATTTAATAATTAAATCCAATAATGTGTCTGGTGATGTTTCTGGATTTACCTGTGGTTTAGCTTGTGTTTGATTTCCTGTTTCGGGTTGTGGGTCATTGTTATTATTAGTATTTGGTAATGAAATTGGAACGTATGTATAATCTTTTATACTTCCATCCGGTTGTGGTACACTGTTTGTAATAGCATTATTAAAAATATTTGGTAATGTATTTTTTAGAATGTTTAAAGCATCTTCAACTGTACTTGCACCACTTAAATCTGGTATAGTTGCGTTAGCTTGATTTCCTACACCATCCATACCATCAGTTTTAGTTGTGCCATAAAATAATAAAGCCCATCCCAGTATACCTAAAGTTTCAGTTCCTACTTGATTTTGATTTTTTATTTTATTTGTAGTTAGTGTATTAAAAATTAAACCATTATTATTATAAAATGGCATAGTATCAGTATTAGCATGATAGTTGACTGTTTTACCATTATAAGTATATTTAACAGAATCATTATTTGTATTTATACTATCTGAATTTACATAGCTACTTCCTTGTCCCCATCCCCATTTAAACGGATTTTCGTCATATTCCAACATAAATAAACGTTGAAAATTAGTATCTTCCTTAAACAATGCCATAGGCATGATTTTATTGGTTTTTTCAGCATAATAATAATTTGTATTATCTGTGTATTTCCATGCGTATTCCCCAAAATTTATTAAAGGCATTTGCACAGGTAATTCAAAATAAGTATCAATAGTATTTTTTATATCTTCTTCAATTATATTATCTGTATTAGTCAATTCTCTATATTCGGACGAATCAAATATACCCTTTTCCTGTAAATACAACGCCATATATGCAAGCGCATTTTGGTCTACATATGCTGTAGTTTCATTAGTTACAGGGTCAACACCCATTAAGGCATTAAATATGTTATCACCAGTACTACCAGAATTTGTTATTTCGCCCCATACATCTGGGTTAAGTGTTTCCATATCGTGAGCATTCCAAAAATCTGGATTAAGATTGTACAAAGCTTTATCAATAATTTTACCTAAAGTGCAAGCAGTACCTACTGCAAAAACAGCTTGACCTATATTAGCCAAAGTACCTATTACCTTTTGTCCTGTACTAACCTTTTTTCCAATTTCGGAAGTCATTTCCAAGGTTTTAGTTGTTTCATTTACTTTTGTATTAGACGGAATGCTCATATTAAAAGATTTACTAGGACTAGCAGAACCACCTAAATTATTTGAATTTAAAGCATTTCCTATATTAGATGGGTAACCACCCCAACTTGTGAAATCTTTATATGTAATACCTCTTACAGTTCCATTAGCATTTTTTATGACGTTTACATCTGGAATCTGTGAAAGAATGTCAAGAGCGTTGTCAGCTTTAAGACCGTATTTTGCAATTTCAGCCCATTGGTCTGAACCAGTACCATAATAAGCCTTTACTCCATCTAAAAAATCTAAATATGTGGTTTTAGACATTAAATCATCCTCCCGCTGTTATTAAGATAAATTCACCTGTTTGTAATAAACCGTCCGAAAAAGAAATAATATCAGTTTTATCTTTCACAAGTACGTCCCAGCATGAACCATTTCTATATTGTTTAGAACCAACACTTTCAGTATAAGATAAAATTACATTTAATTGTAAAATTTCATTTTTGTAACTTTCTAATACATCAATAGAAGCACTAACCAACCATAACCCAGTACGGACAGAAATAATATTTGTGATAAAATAATATTTATCAAAATCTGCAATATACATATAATTATATGGATTTAAGTCTATTATATTTAGTAACATTTGGATATTAGATGTGCTTGTTTCACCTCTTAAATTTCCTGTGATACTATTTGCATTAACTAAAGTCTTGCCAATTTTATTTTTAGGACTTTTATTATAATATAAAATAATATTCATTTTTACCCCTTTTAAAAAATAGTGGATGCATTTACATCCACTATTTTCCGTTTAAACGGAATCAAGCTACAAAGAAAACAACAAAATTTTCATTCATGTCATTAAAATATCCCGCATCAAACTTAAACCAGTTATTGAAAAATTCAGCTTTAGCGTTATACTGAGAAGTTACACGACGGTCTAAATTAGTAACGCCTAAAGAATCACGGTCAAACATAACACCTAAAATACCTGTGGCTTTAATTGTGTTGTTTCCACTTGTTTTAATGTCGATAGTTGATACATCTGTAAAACTGTAATTCTCACCACTACCTTGCCAAAAAGGAACTGTTTCATGGCTCGGAAACTCTGATAATTCCTTATGGAATGTATCAGACTGCAAGTAAACATCAGATGCACTTGCAAAGTTATCAAGTAAAATGATATGCAACATATCTTTAGGTGTAAATCTATCTTTTTTGCCGATGTTAAAATGAGTGCTTGCTTTTCCTAAACGTGATACATAAAGTTTCATAATGTAAGATGAATACCTAATAAATTCAGTATCAGTCAAGCATTTGTCAGCGGTTAAAGTTTGATTTTTTTCTGTATTATATAAATACAGAAGATTTACAGCTTTTACTGTGCTTTTTGTTGTGTATGCATTATTTGGATATTCGGAATGAAGAGTTTCACCGATAAAGTTGTTGATAGTTCTCATGATTAAACTATCAATTTTAATAGTCATTGAACGGTCAATGGAGTTATAAAGCATAGAAACAAAACCGTTTAACTGTTCTCTCGAAGAGAATGAGCTTTTAACTTGTTTCTCTGTGAATGACATTGGAATCTCGAATGTAACTCTGTTGTTGAAGAATTTTGCTGAAACTTTAGGCTGATAAAAAATGTTTGGGTCATATGAAGTACCGTTTTCCAATTCCCAACTTTCATTTTCTGTAGCTTCTGGTAAATCTGCGGTAATTTTTTCAAGGATAGAACCAAACTCCCATCCATCCATTAAAACGGACGGTGCTCCGCCAGAATACTTCCTATTTACAAAAATAACTCGTCCGATATGGTCTACAAGAGATTTTACATAATTATCAATGTCTGTACCGTTCAAAATTTCTTTTCCAATATCAACAATATTTGACAAATCCTCTGAAACTGTTATAGTTTTTTCTCCCAAAACCTCTTTTGTTACATCGTTAATAATTTCATAAATCTGATTTACTTTCATGTTGTTACTTCCTTTCTTAACTAATATTTGCTACTTTTACTAAATCTGCATTTGTGATTGTGATTTTTTCTGTTGCTGAAATATTTGCAACATAATTACCAGAAACTACAGTAAAATCAATAAAAACATCGTTTCTTTCAATGCCACCAATATTAATACCAGTCAAAATCAATGGTTTATTATAACTATTTTCAATGGAATTATAAATACCTTTTACAGTAACCCCATTACCACCAACAGTCAATTTGCTGTCTTTTAAATCAATCAATTTGTAACCACCTTTAATAGCCATACTTTAAACTCCTTTCAATATGTTTGGATAGTTAGAATTTTATCTATATCTTTAAACACTCCACTAAAGAAATCCCACTGCCACAATTCTATTTCAGAATTTATCATTTGTTGAGACGTTGTAACACCAATGTTTCCGTGTCGTGTTAAAGTTCTATCTTGTGAACCATTTTCCGTGTGTGTTCCATCTTTAATATCTTTTATATCATTTTTCTGTGCAGTAACTTTTGATATGTTGATATTTTCAGAATGTTCATTTGTGCGTGTTCCTTTTAAATCATCATTATGATTATTTTTATCTGTTGTGTTTCTTGTTTCTGTACTATTTTGACTGTCAGAATTTACACCAGATACACTATTGAAGCCGTATAATGAGTTATTGTTTGTTACATTGTTATTTTCTGTTATAGTTCTGGAATCAGTTATAACATTTTTTCCTGTTGTGTTTTCAGAATCATTAGCTGTATTAGTTCCGGTATTAGTTTCTGTTACATTATTAGAATTTGTTGTGTTGGTTGTAATAGTATCGGTATTTTCATTTATTGATGTGGTTTTTTCGGTTTCAATCATGTTATAGTTTTCTATTGGTTCATATTCTAATGAAAGAATACGATAAAGTTTACTCCATTTATTAGAATATATTGAAAAAATACTCATAGCCAACATTGTTTTACTGTTATCCGTTAAGTTGTTTTCAACTATTAAAGAATCAACTAAAGGTGATGTATCTTTTTTACCAGATATATTACCATGATACTGCATATTTAACTGTTTATAAATATTTTTTTCTTTCCATGGAACATCTAAAGAATTTAGAAAAGTGAAAATACCGTTATTGATATAATCGGTAAAAACTTCATTCAGTTTCATTGTCTATCACCTCTGTTTTAGTTTCCGTTTGAACGGAATTATTAATTTCATCAACATTGTATCTCCATGAAGAATTTAATTCTACTGTGATATTAGTACCATACATTTTATTTACTTTTTCAATTCCCTCTTTCCTACGCTCCAACATATCATCAACAGTAGGAAAAAGCATATCATCATTGAGCTGTGACTCGTTAGAGTTGATAGCTTCACGTTTCATATTGTAATTTGCGTTCAATCCAATATCATTAAACCATGATGCTTTTAAATACTGATTATATTCAATCAATTTTGAAAGTGTATCATTTGTAGCTTTTGCGTAGGGTTGAACTTTTACTCCATTTAAAAAAGCATCCTCTGATACAACAGATAAATCACCATCAAAAATATGCTTTATGTAAGATTCTGCACTTTTTAAAGTTCTATCATCACTAGCGGAAATTAAAGAAATCATTCTGCTATTAATTGATGCAATATTCATTGATAATTCATTCTCAACTAACCCAGTAGCATATTTCTTGAATTGAGGTAACATACCTTGATAACAAGAATCATTTGCAACAACAACACAATCTTTATCTATAACCAAATTTTTAGTAAGATTTAAAAATGGATTAGATATTGTATAGATTGTTGGTAAATAATACTCGTTCAATTCTCCACCCATACTACCTGTAAACACATAAAGTTTTTCATTATGTTTATAGAAACAAACATTTCCGTTTGTCTGCAAATATAGTTCAAGTATATATTTAGGTATGCTATCTGGTAAACCATTATATTTGAACATTTGTGTGGAACGTCTTAACATATAACGTAACATTTCATTAATGTTTGTATCTTTATTTTTAAAATCGTATTTTTGAGATGGACATAACAATCTTTCTTTTCTCATATATACAACCTCTTTCATACTCTTATTTTCAATTTTAATATAACACATATTATAATAAAATGAAAGCAAATAATATTGTCTATCTTATAATATTATATTAGAATAATATTTATATATTATAATAATCTTCACACAATTAACGCAATTCACACAATTCACGCAATTCATACAATTCAGACAATTCCAACAATTATCAGAAAATCTCCACACCAATCCAC
>CAMGAM010000024.1 GCA_946007485.1 uncultured Mycoplasmatota bacterium | reverse complement strand
AAAATCACCAACAAACTTTGATTCACCATCATTATAAGTAATATAATCTTTGAGATCTTTGCTAGTATTAAAAACAACATTCTTATTTTCACTACTTGTCCAGTTCCAATAAGCATAAGTACCAGCAAAAATAAAGATTGCCACAATAGATAAGGCAATTATTAAATATTTTTTTCTTTTATTTTCCATTACATGTACCTCAGTTTCATATAATCAAAATATATACATATGTTCTTCTACACTATAATCTACTATAATTATAACAAACATAAAAGTTTATGTAAACAATTTATCATCAAAATTTTTGAACAAAAAAGACCATTAACAATTACTGTTAATAGTTACTTTTTTCTATCTAAATATTCTTAATATATCATTAAATGTTACATATATTAAAAGTCCTATAATTAACATAAAACCAATTGAATGAATAATATTTTCTACTTTCTTCGATACTGGTTTCTTAAATATTTTTTCTATAAATAAGAATAATATTCTTCCACCATCAAATGCTGGAAATGGAAGTAAATTAATTATTCCAACATTTATTGATAAATATGCTACTAAATAAAGTACTGCTTCAAGTCCTTGTTTTGCTTGTGAATCAACAATCGAATAAATTCCCACTGGTCCTGATAATTGATCAACACCAACTTTACCAGTAAATAAATATTTAAGTGTATCCCACATACTTCCAAATAACGATATTGTTTTACTTGATGCATACTTTAATGATTTCAAAAATCCATATTCTTTCTCATATCTTGTAGCTATTCCAAATTTATAACTTTCATTGCCCTCTTCATCTTTTTCTTTAATTGGCTTTACTTCATATGTTTTTATATCTCCATTACTTTTTTCTACTTCGAACAAAATACTATTACCATCAGTAGTCTGAAGTTTAACTAAAGCTTTATCCCAATTATTAATTTTTTGACCATCCAAAGAAAGTAATAAATCTCCAGCTTCAAGTCCTGCCAATTCAGCTGGATATCCGGAAGCTACTTCCCCAATATAAGGTTTTGTTGATACTGCTCCATATATTAAAGCACTAATAAATAGTATTAAAAAAGCAAAAACAAAATTATTAAATGCTCCCGCAAAAAGCACTAAAAATCTTTGCCAAAAACTTTTATTACACATTTGTCTATCTTTTGGAATATTTTCATCTTCAACATCTTCTCCCGCAATCATTACATAACCACCTAGTGGAATTGCGCGAACGCAAAATTCAGTCTCTCCACCTTTCTTCTTTTTACCAAATATTTTTTTCCCCATACCTATTGAAAATTCATATACATATGTATTTGATAACTTAGCAAATATAAAATGTCCAAATTCATGAACTGCTACAATTGCTCCTAAAATAAGTATAAACCATAAAAGTGATAACATCTAAAATACCTCCTATATCATACTAAGTATTAGTGATAATCCAAGTGATACATATATCACACTATCAAATCTATCTAATACTCCTCCATGTCCTGGAATTAAATTTGAATAATCTTTTTTATTAAAATATCTCTTAATACTACTAAACATTAAATCTCCAATTTCTGACAATATTGTAAGCACGGTACAAAGAATAATTGTCAGTGGTAAAGATATTCCTCCAATTAAATTGTAATAATAAACAGTTCCCACAAGTATTCCCATAATTGTTCCAATTAAACTTCCTTCTATTGTCTTCTTCGGAGATATCGAAGTAAGCTTATGTCTTCCTATTAAACTACCTCCAATATAAGCATATGTATCAGTAATAAATGCTATTATAAATATAAATATACATTTCAAAATATCCGTATCTCTCAAATAAATTATATTTCCAAAAGAAAAACCTAAAAAATATACAATTCCCAAAACATATAAAAAATCATTAATATTATATAATTTATTATCATTATAAAATATTATTGGTAAACTAAGAATAATTAAAGGAAATAATATCACTACATTTATATCTACTCTATAAAATGTATTATTCAAAGTTACTAAAATTAATCCCAGTATTCCTAATAACTTTATATATCTAAGTTCTTTCAATCGATCTTTATATTTAATATCAAAAAATTCATTAAATCCAAGTATCGAAATTACTAACATTACTATTCCAAATAACTTACTACTTATAACTAAACATCCAATAAGTATTACTAATAAAATCATTGCACTAATAGTTCTTTGCTTCATACACACCATTCTTTCTAAGTAAGATTATACTAGAAAAAAAGAATTTATACAACTAATTTTACTTCTCTTTACAAAATTAATCTAAAAACAGAAAAGCGTCTTATCAAAGACGTATTCATTTATAATAAATTAAGTCATCTAACTACATATTTTTAATAAGATTTCCCCTCTCACATCTATTCCCATAATGATCAATTAAATTATCATTTCTATACACTGCTACTATTTCACAATTATTAGAGCATCTTCCACAATTAACAATCTTTGTCTCTTACTATAAATTATCTATATCAAAATTAAATACACTCTATTTTTTACTATTTTTAGCCATTAAAGCTATCCCAAATGCACCCATCAAATGAGAATTCTTATTAACAATAATTTTTTGTCCTGTAATCTCTTCAAATGCCTTTACTACTGCCGCATTTTTACTAACTCCACCATTAAATACTATTGGACTAATTATTTTCTTTCCCTTAGCTACATTATTAATATAATTCATGGCTACAGCTCTACATACTCCAGCAATAATATCTTCTTTTCGATATCCAGCCTGTATTTTATGAATTAAATCTGATTCTGCAAACACTGTACATCTTGCAGCAATATTTACTCTATTTTCACTACTAAAAGCTACATCTGCTACATCTTCTATCTTAACATTAAGTCTTTTAGATAATGAAGAAATAAAGGCACCAGTTCCTGCTGCACATAAAGTATTCATCGCATAATCACTGACAATTCCATTATTAACTAATGTAATTTTTGAATCTTGACCACCTATCTCAAATATTGTTCTCACATTTGGATAAAGCCTAATTGTCCCGACCGCATGCGCTGTAATCTCATTTTTAATCGTATTAGCCCCAAGCATTGTTCCAATCAACTTCCTAGCTGATCCTGTTGTTCCTACTGACACTACTTGATATTTATTTAAATCAATACATTCTCTCATATTTTTAACTACATTCTTAACAGCCTTAATTGGATTTCCTTCAGTATATAAATAACTACTAGCAATAATATTATCATATTCATCTATTATTACCCCCTTTGTGGATATTGATCCAATATCTATTCCCATATATAGTTTATTCATTTCATCACCCAAATTAATTATATGCATATACCGTTAAAAATATTGTCGAATAACGCTTTTATATGTATACAACTTATCTACATATTTTTTATTTTGTTTGTGAGAGAATATAAACAAGAGGTGAACTATATGGGTAATATTAATCGAAATAATATTTATGATACTGTTAGATATAATATCAGAAAATATCGTAAAGAAAAAAAGATGACTCAACAAGAATTAGCAGATGCTGCCGGTTTATCTCATGGATATATTAGAGAAATTGAATCATTCACTATGGCTTCTTCTTTCTCACTTGATGCTGTTGAAAGAATTGCTAGTGGATTAAATATTGAAATAAAGCAATTATTTGATGACATTGAAGAATAAATATAAAATCAAGGTTTCCCTTGATTTTTTTATTTATTAATTAGCCATTTTTTTCCATCGACAATCCTACTGGTAAGCATTGCCGAAGCACTATCACCAACAACATTTAAAACAGTTGCCGGTGGATCAATAATTGTTGCTATAATAGTTAATATAGGTAGGGCTGCTACTGGATATCCAAGTATTGTAATAATTAACATCTCTGATATTGTTCCTCCACCAACAGGAACCGCTGTCACAAGTAAGGTAGCTAATAAAGCTATTCCCATGATTTTAAATACTGATATATCTCCCACTCCATTAAATAAATACACTAAAAACATAATTTTAAAAACACTACCAATAACCGATCCATCTTTATGAAAACTAGTTCCTAATGATACTGTCGTTTCCGCTATATCTGAAGATACTCCAATATTCTTAGTACATTCTATATTAACTGGCATTGAGGCTGCTGATGAACAAGTAGCTAGTGAAGTAAGCGTCGATGGAATAATATTTTTCCAAAACTTTTTTACTCCGACCATTCCTGCACTTATATAAGCATAAATTGTATAAACAACAAAATAAAATAATACCGATACTACCAAATACACTATAAATGTCTTAAAATACCCAACCGCTATTTGTGAACCAAAAGTTCCCACTAATGATGCAAAATAACATCCAAGTCCAATTGGTGCATAATACATAATAATTTTAATAAAATTCATTAGTACATATGTTGCTGATTCAATAAATTTATACATTGGTTCTGCCCTAGATGAAGACATACTCATAGCTATTCCTACCAATATGGATACTACTATAAGTGCTATCATATTATCTCTTGATAACAACTTAGAAAAATCATTTACTGATATTGCTTCTACTGTTTTCTCCAATATATTTAATTCTACTTCTCCTGAAGTATCATTATCCATTGATAATCCTTCTTTAATTACTTCACCATCTGTCGTATTTACTAATTTACTCGAATATGTTGCTCCTATTCCAATAATTACTGCTACTACTGATGTTATTAAAAATACTAAGAAAGTAGATACCAAAATTTTACCAATCCTCTTTGGTTGCTTCATCTTATATATAGAACCAGTTATTGTCAAAAATATCAAAGGAACAACAATTATCAGTAGCATATTTAAAAATAAATCACCAAATGGACTTAATACTTTCGCTCCTTCTCCCCATATTATTCCAACTAATCCCCCTAATATAATCGATCCTAAAAGTATTAACATCGATTTATAATTCTTAATTATTTTCAAACTATCATCTCCTATTACTACCATTATATAAATTTATTCATAAAATAATAACTAAACATACTCCACGCCTTTTTAACAACTCCACACAAATCCCACATAATATGATATGATATATATAGGTGATACTATGAGCTATATAAAATTAAATAATAATAATGAACACTTATCTTTAGGCAATCTCTTTAATCAAATTAAAAAATTATCTATAAACAAATCATCTGCCATTCAAACTGAAATCTTTTGTATCCTTTTTAATATCGATAATATTTCTGATACTACTGTCGGTAATTATTGTACTGGATATCGTGCCATTGGTAATCAGTACAAGCAAATCTATATAAACTATAAAAAGAAATATCCTAAAGATAATACCATTTTATTAGAAACTATCAATAATCTAATTTCCATTATTGAAGGAATAATTCATAATTATCAAACTATTAATGATCTAAATACTAATGAAAACTTAAAAAAATTAACCACTAATTTATTTAATATTGCTAAAAATGATATATCAGTGCCAAATACATTAAAAAAAGAAATTCTAAATCAAATAAATAATAAAGAATATTATCAAGCTCTAATAAATATGTTATTTTTTATCATTTTAGAGAAAAAACAACCAATAAAAAATGATGATTTAATAATTGAAACCATTCAAGATATTTTAAATAATACTAATATCTCAATAAGTAATCTTAAAAAATATCTAGAAATTCAATTTAAAGAAGGTATCAGTCTTATTCCCTCTCTAAAAAAATTAGCCAAAGAAAATAATCCCTATGCTCTTTTCGAATTAGGTAATATGGAATATAATGGTATAATCTCTGGAACTTGCCGTTATGAATTAGCATACAACTACCATTTACAAGCTGCTAATCTTAATCATCCTGCATCTAACTGGATGATATCTCACATGATACTAAATAAAAAAATTGGTTCCTTATCTGATGATGATATTTCTTTAGCATGGTCCTATCTCATGAAAGCTAAATCTTTAAATAGTATATCTTCTCTAAATACCATTGGTTTATGTTATCTACATGGTACCAATCCCCAAAAAGAAATAAATTTAAATTTAGCAATTACATATTTCAAAGAAGCTGCTAATAAAGCTTATCCATATGCTTATAACAATCTAGGTCTTATCTATGAAAAACAAAAAGATTATCAAAAAGCCTTATCATACTACCTAAAAAGTGCCAATCTTGAAGAAAGTTGGGCTTGTAATAAAGTTGGCGAATTTTATCGTCTAGGTCTAGGTACTAACAAAGATTTATCCATTTCATACAAATACTATCTCTTAGGTTCTGAATCTCCCATCAAAAATCTCTATCCATGGAATATTCTTAATCTTGTAAAATACTTCTATCTTGAAGGTTCATCTATCCTAGGTATTGAAAAAGATTTAGATAAATCTATCATTCTCCTAGAAAAAATAAATTATCTTGAAGAAGCTCAAGAACTACTATTGTATACCTACTATCAAAGATATCTAACTAATAAATCAACTGATAATTTAAATAACACCTTAAAATATCTTGATATTCTTAATTCTAATCCTAAAATAAATTTTAAACAAAAAAAAGAAATTGAAACTACTCTTCAAAATCTTTCTACTAAAATTACTCTTCCACCCTCTGACATTCAGTCCCAGTATCAGACACAGGATTAAATACTCCACTAGAAGTTATCGTATCATTTTTACATAATCTATTTACCTTTTTAATGTCAAAATAATCATTCTCTAAAAGTGTATCAACAGACACTTTTGTTATTTCACTATTCTTATCCAATAAAGAAAAATATATCTTTGCCGCATTCTTAGCAATCTCAACTTGCTCATTATATTCCTTCTCATCTCTTCTCTCCAAAGAAGCACTTATTCCCATAACAGTTGTTAAAGATATCCCCACTAGAATAACAATTACCGCTAATAACTCTATTAAAGTAAATCCCTTATTATTCACATTTATCACCCTCTATTTATTTAATCTTAACACATTTTAATGTATAAGTAAATAAACAATTTCATATCATTTACTAGGTGATTAATGTGAAGATAATTAAAATTATTGGCCTATTTTGTCTCTTTTGTTTTACCTTTTTCTATACTGAAAAAATAATTGATATTACTATGGAACAAGATGAAATAATGGTCAAAATTAAAGAAGAAGAAAATAATCTAAATATTAATCCCATTAATGCTATTATTGAAAATGATACCATCATTCCAGGAAATACTGGAAAAGACATTGATATAGAAACTAGTTATAAATCAATGAAAAAAATAGGTTATTATAATCAATCACTAATTACATATCAAAAAGTATATCCAGAAATATCTATATATAATAACTATAATCTATATATTATTAAAGGTAATACTCAAAACAAATCAGTATCCCTAATATATATTCTAAATAATGATAAAACTCTAAATACCATAACTGATTCCATAAATAAATATAATATTAACATTAATTTCTTTATAGATAGTACCTATCTATATAATAATATTAATTTAATTGATGCCCTATCAAATAATGAAATCTATAACTATGGTTCTAATGGTAAATACACCAAAGATAATCTAATTATTACAAATAATATAATAAATAATAAATCAAATAATAAATCTATCTATTGTCTCTTTCTAAATAAAGAAGAATCATCTCACAACAATTGTGCTAATAATAAAATGTTCTCTCTCTATATAGATAAATTTGCTACCCTAAACTATGTTAAAAATAATCTCTCTAATGGTTCTCTATTCTTAATAAATAATACCCAAGAACTAAATAATATTATTGAATACATTCTAAGCAAAGGATATAAAATAGTCCCTTTATCTAGCTTAATAACTGAATAAAATACTTAAAAAGCGAAAAAAACGCTTTTTTATTATTGTTATTAAGTATATAAATTAATACTTTACTAGTATTAAATAAGAGTTATTTAAAATTAATACTATATACAAATCATCGCGTATAATCACATCAAAATTCTTGATTTTCATACCTTGTTTTTGCTATAATAACAAATGAAAGTTGTGATATATATGAAATTATGTGAAGTAGATAAAACTAAATTAGCTCCAATGATGCAACACTATGTAAGTATTAAAGAAAATAATCCTGATACTATTATTCTTTATCGTCTTGGAGACTTTTATGAAATGTTTTTTGAAGATGCTGAATTAATAAGTCATGAATTAGAATTAACTCTAACAGGTAGAAATGCCGGTTTAGAAGAAAGAGTTCCCATGTGTGGTGTTCCCTATCATGCTGTAGAAATCTATATCGATAAATTAATTAAAAAAGGATATAAAGTTGCTATTTGTGAACAACTTGAAGATCCTAAAAATGCCAAAGGAATTGTTAAAAGAGATATCACTGAAGTTATCTCTTCCGGATCAGTTATTACTGCTAATTCCTTAAATGAAAAAGAAAATAACTATATTGCTAGTTTATATTCACTAAACTATTGTTATATCTTAACATATTCAGATATAACCACCGGAGAAATCTTTAGTGAAATTATTGAACCAGATAATTCACTTATCATTAATAAAATAATCTTTCTAGGTATCAAAGAAATAATTACCAATACTTTATCAAACAAAGAAATTATTAATTCTCTAAAAAGTATTTATAAAATACCTATCACTATAACCGATGAACTATACCCCAATGATACCTATAAAAATATCTATGAATCTATTCAAGATGAAAGAATTATTACTGGAGTTAAACATTTAATTAATTATCTTGTTATCAATTTAAAAAGAAATATTTCCCATTTCCAACATCTAATCATTAGAAAAAATGAAGAATATTTGAAAATGGATATTCATACCAAAAGAAATCTTGAATTAACAGAAAGTATTCGTAATAAAGAAAGAATGTACTCTCTTCTTTGGCTTTTAGACGAAACAAAAACTGCTATGGGAGGAAGATTACTAAAATCATGGATTGAATCTCCAATTGTCGATATCGATAAAATAAATCATAGATATGATATTGTTGCTACGCTTCTTGAAGAATTTATTCAAAGTGAAGAATTAAGAAAATATCTATATGAAGTCTATGACTTAGAAAGATTATGTGGACGTATCTCACTAGGTTCTGCTACCGCTAGAGATTTAATCCAATTAAAAGAATCATTAAAAGTTCTCCCAGAAATAAACAAAATATTAAAATCAATTTCTTATACCCAATTGCCAGATGTTCATGATTTATATCTATTACTAGAAAATTCTCTATATGAAACTCCACCCCCTACCCTAAAAGAAGGCTATTTAATTAAGCAAGGATATAATCAAGAATTAGATGAACTAAAAGATCTTCGTAGTGGTGGTAAAGACTTTATTAGTAATTATGAACAAGAAGAAAGAGTTAGAACTGGTATTAAAAATTTAAAAGTAGGTTTTAATAAAGTATTCGGATACTACATTGAAATATCTAAAGGAAACTTACCTCTCGTTAAAGAAGAATATGGTTATATTAGAAAACAAACTCTAACTAACTGTGAAAGATTTATTAATCCTATTCTAAAAGAAAAAGAAGATTTAGTCTTATCAGCTGAAGAAAAAATCATTAATCTCGAATATGAATTATTTATAAATATTAGAAATAAATGTAGTGAATACACTCATAAAATACAAGCCATCGCTAAAATAATTAGTGAGATTGATGTCTTATCATCATTTGCTCTAATCAGTGAAAAATATAATTACACTAGACCTATACTTACTAAAGAACATAACTTAGAAATTATTGAAGGAAGACACCCCGTTGTCGAAAAAGTAATTAATGAAAATTATATCTCAAATGATATTATTATGGATAAAGATACTTCAATTCTCTTAATAACTGGTCCTAATATGGCTGGTAAATCTACCTACATGCGACAACTTGGTATAATTGTCATCATGGCTCAAATTGGATGTTATGTCCCTGCAAAAAAAGCTACTCTTCCTATCTTTGATAAAATATTTACTCGTATTGGAGCTAGTGATGATTTAGTAAGTGGTGAATCAACATTCATGGTTGAAATGACAGAAGCCGCTGCTGCTATCAAAAATGCTACTCCAAATAGTTTAATATTATTTGATGAACTAGGAAGAGGAACTGCAACATTCGATGGTATGAGTCTCGCTCAAGCAATTCTTGAATATATTAACAATAAAATTGCTTGTAAAACACTTTTCTCAACCCACTACCATGAATTAACTGATCTAGAAAATACCCTTGATAAATTAAAAAACAAACATGTCTCAGCGGAAGAAAAAGATGGTAAAATCACCTTTCTCCATAAAGTAAAAGATGGTTCTATTGATAAAAGTTATGGTATTAATGTTGCCAAATTAGCTAACTTACCAAAAGAAGTAACTGATAGAGCCGAAGAAATTTTATCTGTCTATGAACAAAAAGAAAAAAATAGAGATATCATTATTCAAACAACTCTCCCACTAGATTTAGAACCTAAAACTAGTTTAGTTGAAGAAAAACTAAAAAATATAAATGTCTTAGAATTAACTCCTATCGAAGCCATTAATACCCTATACGAATTAAAAAATCTAATAAAATAAAAGTCAACTTATCAATACCCAAGATAAATTGACTTTTTTGCCTATATATAAACTCATTATTTTTTAATAATAATCATTTATTTACATAAACTATCTTGGAGGTATAATATGTATAAATTGCCAAATTTACCATACACCTATCAAGATTTAGAACCATATATAGATACACATACCATTGGAATTCATTATCATTTTCATGCACAAAATTATTTATCCAATCTAAATAAAATATTAAAAGAAAATAATTATGATTATAAATACAATTTAACTGAATTAATATATCACATAAATGAATTTAATGAAAAAGATAGAGAAAATTTATTATTTAACTTATGTGGAGTAATTAACCATAATTTATATTGGAAAAGTATGAATAATCCAACAAAAGTTCAAAAACCTTATGGAAATTTATTATTAGCAATTGAAAAAAAATATGGTTCTTTTGATAACTTTTATGAAACATTCAAAGTTAATGCTCTAAAACTTAAAGGTTCAGGTTATACATTCTTAGTACTTAAAAACAATGGAGAACTTGATATTATAAACATGTCCAATCAACAAACCCCTATATTACTCGGATACATTCCATTATTCACAATAGATATGTGGGAACATGCTTATTACTTAAACTATCAATTTGATAAAACTAAATATCTTGATAACTTTAAAATTATTTCTGATTTCACTAATGCTAATAAAATATATAATAGTATTTCAAATAATGATTCTTCATATACAAAAAATCTTTTCTATCATTAATTCCTTTAACAAAAATTTCAAATATAAATTGTAAAATATTTATGACTTTCTATTTTACAATTTATACATTGATATATTCATTCAATAATTTCATATGGTTCACTACTTGTCCCACCTCCCTGCAATCGAATATCAGACTTCAGATATACGACTGGACGCACAACAACACCATTACTCGCACTATTACAGAGATAGACATTTCCCGAACCGATGATGCGAAATACGACATACGCATTACCAGTAAACGATGAAATTGTCCATTGAAAAGTACCAGATTTATATAGCCAAGAACTACTTGGTATACCATTATTACAATTACCGGTATCCGTATAACACTTATCATCGACCCCATTGGCAAATGTATAGGCATAATCTGATGGATACATTAATCCAACTAAGCCTGTCCAATTGATTGGTCTTCCACCATATACCGTTTTTCCTCTTTCAAAAGAATAATATGTTTGAGCACTATGTTCAGTATAACTTGATGAACCTAAATAATAAGTTGTTTCGCTTATTTGTGATAAGGCAACAATATTTAAATTCCAAGTATTACTGATACAACTATATGAGGTCGCACCACTAGTAATACTTGCTGGTTTACAACCTAATTGATAGATTATATTACTACTTCCATCATATATCTTACTATCGGTCAAACTATAGCCCGTTTTTAAAGTATAACTTGTCGAATTTAACATATACATTAACTGTGAATCGGCCCAATCATTTGATCCATTATCATTTGTTGATGATCCTACTCCTGATTTTTTATAATCCCAATACATATTACCTAAAGAATCATTTCTAATAATCTTAATTCTTCCATCAAAAACACCAATTATTCGCCATACCTCATCATTAAAGGTTATATAATTATTTGGACTACTTCCGATATATCGATAATCAGTCGTTGCTTTCACTTGTTCTGTTGCATCATGAGAGAATGTCCACATTTCTGCCTTTTGACTATCGGTGGCATCAGCATACATTAGAGTACTTGGGTTAGCATTTTCAATGAGCATGTCTGCTCCAGTAGGCAGATGATCATAGCAACTACCATTTAGTGATAAACTAAATGATTGATTCATCGTTTCACTACTTGTCTCTTCTGCATCTAACCATATCCATAAATAATATGTATCTGTAGTTGTAGCATTATAATCTTTTGAAGTAAGTAAATTAACTTTATCACCAGTTATCTTTCCATTAAAATTACCAGAACTTACTACTCCTGTTGTTGGACTAGTATTACTTGTTGTTAGTGCATATTTAAAATTAACACTATTAGATAATCCAGTACCAAGACTATTAATATCTAACCATAAATCCATATAGATAGTTTTTCCTGTTTCTGTTATTGTTGGTTTAACTAATACTGTTCTTTTAATATAATTAGAAGTAGTATTTTCATTTACTAATGTTGGTACTAAATTAATATCACCACTTGTTATATTACCACCACCATCAGCACTGCATGAAAAACTTGCTGTTGCTGTAAATGTTACCTGTGTTTTCTGTTCTTCACTGCTTATCCATGATAAATATGCTAGTGATGAACCAATGGCTGTAAAAATAATTGTTAAAGTAATTAATATCGTTAATATCTTTTTATTCTTATCCACAAGCTATCTTTCCTTTTTGGCCCTTAAGTATTGTACTTGAGGACCATTTCTATTCTAAATTAATTATAGCAAATACATGGATTTATGTAAATAATTAAATTACAAAATATTATCTTTGTATTTTCAACAAAATTTGATTTTTTTCTTATTTTTAAAAGGGTTATTATATATATGTATGGCCCTCAAGCATGATACTTAAGGGCCATTTTTACATAAATCAATCAAATTAATGTAAAATAAAAAAATTACTCATTTCAATTTCTGAAATAAATGACACTAAGAAATTAAATTTCTGATAGTTTAATTATTCCTAAAATTAATTAAAATTTAAAAACTGATTAATTGATATTAAAGAAATTTAATTTCTAACAATATTTTTGTGCTTTTTACAGTTCTTGCTTCCTTTTTCT
>CAMGAM010000023.1 GCA_946007485.1 uncultured Mycoplasmatota bacterium | reverse complement strand
CAGCCCCAGAAACAAATTCAAATAACACAAATTCATCAGATTCTAGTAAAAATAATACATCTAATAATCAAAGCACAACAATTCCAAGTGAGCAACAATCAACAATTAACAATCAAGCAACAACCGATAATTTAAATAGTAATTATGACAATAATAATAATAGTAATAATAGTAATATTTTTAAAACATTTGGAATTGCAGGAGGAATAGCTGGAGCAGTTGGTGCGGCAGCATACGGAGCAAAAATTTACAAAGAAAAGAAAAACGAGAATAATTACGAACAAATTAAAGAAAAAAATAATAATCAAGATGAAGAAGATGACGAAACAGGATTAGATAATTTTGAATAAAAAATAAAAGACTTAATACAGATGGTCAATTTCAATCTATAAAAAAAGTCTTTTTTTTTATAAAAAATTATGTTATACTGTTAATAGTAGATAACTAGACGAAAGCATTAGAATGGAAGTGATTTAATGAATAAAAAAAGCAAATATCTTATAACTATAACAATTTTATCATTAATTTTTTGTAATAAAGTATATGCTTCATGTTCAGAAATAGAATTAAATCACTTTAAAGAAATAGAAAGCCAATATAAAGTGACTTATAACTATGATGCCAATAATAATCAAAATATTATCAAAATATACAATCCAGAACCATCAAAATATGAATATAGAATATTAACAAATGAATCTGATAATGCTAATGTAGTTTTCAAAAGAATTGATAATTATAACTATGAAGTAACAGGAAAAATATATGTTGAATACACCATAGAAGTTGTTGGAAAAACTTCAACTTGCAATGATGTTTTAAAAACTTTAACAATTACACCACCTCCAGAAAATGGCTATCATGACGATCCACTATGTGAAGGGATTGAAGATTTTGCTTTATGTCAATCTGAATATAAAAAACCGATAACCAGAGAAGAGTTTGAATCAAGAGTTGAAACATACAAAGAAAATTTGAAAACAGAAAATCAAAAACCATCAAATTCACAAAACAATCAAACAAGTAATTTTGATGAAAAAAATGAGACTGAAAACAACGATATAATAAATAAAATTATAAAATATGGTCAAGAAAATTTAACTACTGTAATTATAATAATAATATTTATCATTTTATTAATCATAACTGCTACTATCACTATTAAAAATGCCATAAAAAGAAGGCGATTAGAATGATAAAGTTAAAAAAAATAATAAAAATTACATTATTATGCATAATATCCATGTTTTTATCTATAAATGGCGTGTGGGCATCATTGGATATATACTTAGGAGATGGTAATCAGACACCAAGCAGTCCATCTGGAAGTTATGATAATCCCAGTGAAGGTGATTCAACTGGTACCGGTGCTGGGGGCGACTATATGTATCACCCCGTAGGATATGCTTGGGGATGCAGCGTTACAGGTTCTAGTTGTACACCATCATATGGAATATATGATTCAGACAAACACATATCACTGAATTTATATAATACGTATAATAATTCTATTATAAATCAAACAATTATAAGTCAAAGAACAATTGCTGGTACAGCTGTTGGCACTGATTTATACGAAAAAATAACACTTACATGGTGGGCAAAAGGACTAATTAGTACAACCATAACATGTAAACAATGGGCTGCATATTCTTGCATGGGAACGTGTTGTGCAAATCGTAGTTGTACAGTAAGTTATGCTTGCCCATCAACATGTTATGCAATAAGAGAAGTTTCTTACGGAGGAACTAGTTGGAGTCAAGATTGCCAAAATACTGCCAATAGATTAGGATATGAATACGTCAAAAGTGAATTAGAAAAACAAGGCGCATCTTATTCACTAAATATTGCAGATCCAAATGATGCCAGATGCGGAAATCCAGAAAAATACGCTGATGAATTAAAAAAAGATGGTGTCGTATGCAATAATTATAATGTATCAGCTGTTCCTGGGAATATATCGTCTTATGAAGAATCATTAAAAAATGGTGGTAAAGTAACCAAAAAAATTCACTATGAAATGTATGGCGCTTGTATTAATGTAAAAACAGGCAAAGTTAGATATCTCGATAAAGATAATAAATGCAATGAAAATGAATATTACATTGAAAATGACAATGAAAATGAGAATACAAGACATTGGCATATCTTTACACCATTAAATACCAAAACTACAGATGGTTATATTTTAGCAATGACCCCAAACGACAAAACAATTGAAAATAGCACCCGTTGCCAAAAGGCCATAAATGATTATGCATCCAATTATGAATATGTGTTATATATCAAACCATTAACAGGAACATTTGTTAAAAATATTGAAATAGATAAGAAAAAGGTTAGTAATGGTTGCTATCTTCAAACTATTATTACTATACCAACTATCCAAAAATTCTACGGCGAAGAAATAACCGAAGACAATGACATATTAAAAGGATTTAACTTCTACTATCGTCCAATTGATATTGATAATCCTTTTCCAAATGGAATAAATGATGATAGTTATTGGAAAACTTGGTATGATACAGAAAAAAAAGAACCTAATTTAAAAGAGTCATTTAAAGAGGCAACATATTGGACAAATAATATTGATTTAAATTCAATTAGAGAATATAACGAAGAAAGTAGTTATCTCGATTGGGAAAATATGAATATAGATGGTACTAGTTCATTTATATCTACACAAGGTATAATTAATAGAAGTTCCACTATTAATAAGAATTCTGTCTATAATCTTGGATGTGCTCCAACTAATATGTGTGAATACTATATCAAAGACGGTGAAAAAGTAGAAAATCCTGTTTATCAACCAGAATGTAAAAATGCCAAAATAGGGGTGAGTTGCCCATGAAATGGTCATTTGCCTCAGTTGCAATAATTATTATGGGGATATTTGGTATATTTATTATTCTTTTGTTTAATGAAATAACTGTAAGTAATGAACAAGATTACTACACATTAAAAGACGCCACCGAAGCGGCTATGATTGAATCCGTAGATGTAGCTTACTTCAGATTAACTGGCGAAATAAAAATGAGTCAAGAAAAATTCGTTGAAAACTTTACTAGAAGATTTACTGAAACGGCTACTTTTGGACAAGGAAATTATGATATTATCTTTTATCAAATAAGTGAATTTCCAGCCAAAGTGAGTTTAAGAATAGTTGATTCAACTAAAAAATATAATATCTATAATACTTATAGTGTTGATATAGATGCTACACAAATAGACATAGTTAATGAACTATCTGCTATCTTAGATGGTTATAAATAAAAAAGAGAGGAAGGAAAAAATATGAAAAATTTTACAAAATTCTTAAAAAACAAAAATACTGTTACAATTTTAGGTGTTCTAGCATGTTTAGTAATATTATATGCTGGGTATACCATGAGAATTAACAAAAAAACAGCTTTAGTAGATGTATATTATGCTAAAGAAACTATTCAACCAAAAACTTTAATAACTGAAGATATGGTTGCTAAAACTAGTGTTCCTGCTGCTTTTATTAAGGGAACATACTACAAAAATTATAATGATATTGTAGGAAAATATAGTAATTATAATACTATGATTGCTGCTGGAAGTATCTTCTATTCAGATTTACTAGTAGAAGAAGCAAATTTACCAGATGCAATTCTATATGATGTGAATGAAGGAGAAAGAGTAGTAAGTTTTCCAGTAGACACTATATCAACATATGGTAATTCAATCATGCCAGGTAATGTCATTGATATATATGTAAAATTATATGATGACAATGGTAAGTTAGTATATGGACAATTTTATGAGAATATTGAGGTTCTTGGTGTCAAAGATTCAAATGGAAGAAATGTTTTTGAAAACACTCAAGAAACACGTACTCCAGCATATATATATTTCTCATTACCAGAAGCAAAATATTTATTATTCTCATCATTAAATTATATTGATACTAATTCTGTTGAAGTAGTTTTAGTACCTAATACAGTTAAATTTAATGTTGATAATCCTACAGCTACTGAAGTAACTAGCGATTATCTATATGACTTTGTTATAGATAAAATCCAAAAAATTGATGATCAAGAAGATTTATATAATCAATTACTAAATGAGATGGAACAAGCAGCTTTAAATAATAATAATAATACAAATACCGAAAATGAAGAATAAAATTAAAAAATAAAGAATGGAAGGGATAATATGGATGCACAATTTCAACAAGTAGACTTTGGACCATTAAAACAATTCTTAGATAATGATGATGTTACCGATATATCTTATAGTAATGGTGGACAAGTATGGATAAAAACTTTGTCAAAAGGTGTTTATCGTGTTGAAAATACCGGTATTGATAATACACTTATTGAGAAAATTGCCTTTCAATGTGCCAATACAATGGGAAAATCATTCAATATGGCAAACCCATTTCTTGATGCTGAAAGTGCCGAACTAAGATTAAACTTTGTCCATGACTCAATTGCTAGAAATGGAGTAGCCCTTTTAGTTCGTAAAACACCTGCTAAAATAAGATTAGTAAAAGAAAAAATAATTGAAGACGACTATATAAGATTAGATATTCATGATTTTCTAATGAAATGTGTTGAGGGACACTGTAATATTTTAGTTAGTGGAGAAACTGGATCTGGAAAAACAGAATTTATTAAATATCTAGCAGCCCATACTAAAGAAAATGAAAAGATAATTACCATCGAAGATACCCTCGAACTACACTTAGATAAAATCTTTCCAACTAGAGATATTGTCGCTATGAAAACTAATAATATTGCCAGTTATTCAGATGTTTTAGTAACCTGTATGAGACAAAACCCTAGATGGATATTATTGTCCGAAGTTAGAAGTGCTGAAGCCGTAATGGCCGTCAGAAACTCCATATCATCAGGACATAATATCTTATCAACTATTCATGCAGATAAAGCGGAATCAATTCCTAACAGACTATATAGCTTGCTAGAAAGTAATATCGATCTAGAACAATTTCTAAGAAGTATCCATAGATATGTTCAATTAGGTGTTCATGTTAAAGGATATTATAGTAAAGAAAAACAAAAATTTCATCGTGAAATTTCCGAAGTAGTTGAATTTTATGTTACTGAAGATAACATACCAAAGTCAAACATTCTCTATAAAAAAACTCCAGATGGAAAAATTACTCTCCATAACCCAACCAAATATTTATTAGGATATTTAGAAAGTCAAGGATTAATTATGCAACCAGATATCTTAGTAAAAGAACAGTTTAAATCTCAAGATGAATATAAAGTTGATAATTCAAATAATTTAGATATTGCAAATATACCTAAGCAAAATCAATCAGCAAACCAAACCGTTGCATCACCACAACCAATTAATCCACAAACTATAAGTAATATAAATGGACCAATCACCCAGAATAATATACAACCGCAAAATATTACTTCCAAGATAAATCAACCACAAAATCAAATACCTAATACTAAAATAATTAATCCTAGTAATCAGACATTTAATAATCAAATAAATAATGGACAACTTAATCAACAACCAAATCAAATAAATCAAAATTCTTTTAGACAAGTTCCTATAAATAATCAGAGTATTCCAACTCAAATATATATTAATCCAAATAATAATCAATAGAAAGTAGGTGATTAAATGGAATTTATATTAATCGGTTTAATTCTTATCTTTGTCATAACTTATAGAAATAGTTCCGGAGAGGGAGTATATAAATTTGTAAAAGATCAAGCACATGTAGTATATGATCAATATGCTCCATACTCATATAAAGCAATGAGAGAAAAAATAAAAGAACTAGGTTTAGAGTATAGTACCAGACAATATACTATTCAAATCGCTCTTTTTGCCGGTGTTGCCGCAGTTATTGGATATTTATACTTTTATAATTTAATTGTTGTTATAGTTTATGCAATAATTGCTGTATCGACCATCCCATATCTAACATATTTAAGATGTAAAAGACAATACAGTGAATTTATATTTGAACAAATTCAAGTATATACAACTAATACAATAATGGAATTTAATACTACCCAATCATTTATTAAAGCACTAGAAGGGGTTGTTGAATCAGGAGTACTTGAAGAACCAGTTTTATCAGATGTCAAAACTATGATTGCCTTGTCATATGAAAAAGGAGATGTTAGCGATTCAATTAATTATATGAATTCTAAATATCCATATTATATGGTAAAAAATATGCATCAATTATTCTTGCAAGTTACCAAAGAAGGTGCTAAAAATACTGAAGAAACCCTTGATAATATGTTAAATGATATAGACATTTTAGTAGAATGTTTATATAGGGATATATCTGATAGAAAACAATTTCATAAACAATTTCTATTATTTGGTCTTGTATTATATTCATTAATCATGTTAATTCAATTAATACTTGGTGTTGATTCATACATTGAAATGCTAGATAATATCTTTATGAAAATATTAGTTCACTTTGTTGTATTTATTAATAGTTATTTTCTTCTCAAAGGAGAAAAATATTATAACGAGAATGTAGGTGCTGAGTAATGTATATAGAAATATTAATAATTGGAATAATTGCTTTCTTTGTTCTAATTTACACTGGTGTTATTAGCACAACTAAATTTTTTAAAGAAAATAATGGAATATTTAGTATCCTTCAAGAAAAAGATTATGAATTCCTTCTTAAAGCTAAATATGGAGAAAAAGTATATGATGTTTCACAAGTTTTTAGAAAAAGAGTAATGCAAGGATTAGCAGCTACTGTAATTTTCCTTTTTCTCTTTATCGCTAATTTAAAACCATTATATATCTTAATAGCTATAGTATTTGGATACATAATTTTTAAAGCACAATATATAGATCTAAAAAATTTCTATAAAAAGAATTTGAATACTATTGATTCATTATTGCCATATTATTTAAAAAGCTTAGAAGTATTAGTTCAGCACTATACTGTTCCCGTAGCCTTAGCAAAATCAATTGAAGATGCTCCTGAAGTATTCAAACCAGGTTTAAGAGAACTAGTTGCAAAAATAGAAAGTGGAGATTCAAGTATTGATCCATATATGGACTTTGCAAATCAATATCCAGTAAGAGACTCAATGAGAATGATGAGACTTCTATATCGTTTAAGTTTAGGAGAACAAGATAAAAAGCATGAGCAAATGTTATCATTTTCTAAAACCGTTTCATCACTTCAATTAAAAGCTAGAGAACAAAAATATAAAGCTAGACTAAACGCCATGGAAAGTCAGACTATGAAAATGCTTATTTGTACTGGTGGAGCATCATTAATTTTGATGTTAATTGCATCATTCTCAATGATTGGTGCATAATAAATGTCAATTCTCTTTTAAAAAATAAAAAAAAATGTTATAATAATAAATGAAAATATCATCGATAGGAGGTGAAATAATGAAAGAAGCAACTGGAGAAGTTTCAATGACAGTAGTAACTCTAGTAGCCATTGCAGTAATTGGAGCAATCTTAGCTTTATTCTGGCAACCAATCACTGACAAAATTAGTAGCCTATGGGGTGAAGGAGAAGAAAATACTAGAGGTGAAGTTCAACTTCCATAATAATTAGACAATGATAAAAATCACTTAATAGTATTGAAAGAAGGTGCTAGTATATGAGAGATGCTTTTGGTGGTGCATTCATGATTCAAATATTTTTAGTATTTATACTTATCTATGTTAGTTTTACCGCTTTAGCACTCAATTATGCTAAAGCCTTTAAAGTAAAAAATAGAATAATTGAATACATTGAAACCAATGAACAGGTAAACATTTCAGATATGACAGCTCAAGAATTGATTAATATGGAAACTTTTTTTGAAGAGGAAATTCATGGAAAAATGAATTATTATGGTTCACTAGAATGTACCAATACTGAAGAAGAAAAATACTGCAAAAACGGGATACAAATAGTTGAGCAAAAAAGTGGTACTAATACCATTGGTAAATACTATAAAGTTACAACTAGCTTTGGATGGAGTATTCAATTCTTCAATGTTATCAACAAAATAAGTGGAAAACCAGATGAAAAAGCACCATTTAGTAATTGGAAAATATCTGGAGAGACGAGACTTATTGTTAATAATTAATAACTAAGCCTTGGTATAATTAATGTTAAATAAAGTAGGTGATTTAAAATGAGAGATGCCTTTGGTGGCGAGTTCATGATAAGATTATTTCTTGTATTCATTGTCGTTTATGTCGCATTTACCGCTGTTTCATTAAACTATGCTAAGGCTTTTCGCATTAAAAATAAAGTTATTAGCTTTATTGAAGAAAATGAAATTAACAATTTAGCAGATCTTAATTGTGATGAATTAGGGCAAATGGTTACTAATAGTCAATACACCAAAACATGCAAAAATGGAAATGGAATTATCACTAATAATGAAAATAAAACCTCTGGGTATTGTTGCAATGGAGTTGTTATAAATACCAAAGAAATCACAGATAAATATTATATATATACCATAAATACTTATGCTGATTGGAATGTTGGAGCATTAAATATGATTTTAACATTTGGAGGAGAAAAGCAAAATTCAAGAAATTTTGTTGATGGTAGTTGGGAAATATCTGGTGAAGCAAAAGTTAACCGTAGAAAAAAGTAAACACAAATGAGGAGTGATTAATGTGAATGTTATCGTATCAAACAAAAATCAAGGATTATTAAATAATTTAGATATTGATGTTATAAAATCAGTTAATGGTGAATTTACTGCCGATGAAATCATAAGTACATTCTCTAATTTCTTTTTTAATCGTATGTTTCTAGATATTACAGCTATTAAAAACTATGACGATATATCAAATATTCAAAAATTATCAATGGGACTAGAAATGGAAAAAGTTATCCTGCTATTAGATAATAGTTTAATGAACAATAATAATTATTTATCACAACTAATAAGTATGGGTATATATAACTTTGCTAAAGATAAAGAATCATTAATGTATTTATATAATCATCCCAATACTTACAAAGATGTTGCCCATATTCATCAATTAAATATAAATCAAGAAGCAGAGCAAGAATCATCAGGAAATCGTAGAAGTAGATTCTTTAGAAAAGATGATGAACCTCAATTTCATCCAACAAAGACTGCCAAGGTAATAGGTTTTAAAAATGTTACTAATGGAGCAGGAGCCACTACTTTAATATATATGTTAAAGAAAATGCTTTCGGAAAAAGATTATGTTGTTGCTATTGAAGTAAATAAAAATGACTTTGGATTTTTCAATGAAAAAGATATGTACTCTGTAAATAGAACTAATTTACCAGCAGCCATTAATAAATTTGGAAATGCTAACATGATTTTAGTAGATTTAAACAATTCAAATTGTGAGAATGCGTGTGATGAAGTAATTTATTTATTAGAGCCAAGTACAATAAAATTAAACAAATTAATGTTAATCAATAAAAATATATTTGATAAATTAACAGATAAAAAAATAGTCCTAAATAAGAGTTTATTATCATTAAAAGATGTTTCTGACTTTGAATTTGAATCACGAGCTAAGATTGCTTTTAATATGCCGCCACTTAATGATCGTATTGATAATAGCGATAAATTAGAAGAATTTATTAGTAAATTAGAATTATAATAAAAAAAGTAATGTAATGATTACTTTTTTTCTATTTTATGATAAAATAGTTAAAGAAAAAGGAGAAATTCTATGATAAACATTATATGTGTTGGTAAAATAAAAGAAAACTATCTCAAAGATGGAATCAATGACTATCAAAAAAGAATCAGTAAATATCACAAGATTAATATTATTGAACTACCTGATAATGATATAATAAATGAAGGAAATGAAATAATAAAACATCTAAATAAAAAAGACTATATAATTGTTCTTGATATCACTGGTAATGAACTATCTTCAGTAGAACTAGCAGATAAATTAGATAAAACCTTTATAATTAATTCAAATATTACTTTTATCATTGGTGGTTCTAATGGTATTAGAGATGATATTAAAGAATTAGCTAATTATAGATTATCATTCTCCAAATTAACATATCCCCATGGACTATTTAGATTAATACTCTTAGAACAAATATATCGAAGTTTTAAAATTTTAAATAATGAAACTTATCATAAGTAGGTGGTGAAAAGTATGAAAATAGGAAATATTGAATTAGATGGTAAAGTTATCCTAGCTCCCATGGCTGGTGTTTGCAATTCGGCTTTTAGAAAAATATGTAAAGAAATGGGATGTGCTCTTGTATGTGCCGAAATGGTTTCTGATAAAGGAATGATTTATAATAGTAAAAAGACTAAAGAGATGTTATATTTTGAAGAATGTGAACGCCCAATATCACAACAAATATTTGGTAGTGATAAAGAAACCTTTGTCAAAGCAGCTAAAATGGTATATGACATAATGAAACCAGATATTATCGATATTAATATGGGGTGTCCTGTTCCTAAAGTAGCCATTAAATCTCAAGCTGGTTCCGCTTTATTAAAAAATGTTAATTTAATCTATGATATTGTTTCAGCTGTTAAAGATGCTGTTCCCATCCCCATTACTGTTAAAATAAGAAGTGGTTGGGATTTTAATTCCATCAATGCCGTAGAAGTTGCTAAAGTATGCGAAAAAGCTGGCGCTAGTGCTATTACCGTTCACCCTCGTACGAGAAGTCAATTATATAGTGGTAAAGCTGATTTAGATATTATTAAACAAGTCAAAGAAACTGTAAGTATTCCCGTTATTGGTAATGGTGATATTACAGATATTGAAAGTGCTAAACACATGCTTGAATATACTAAATGTGATGCCATTATGATAGGACGTGGTGTCTTAGGCAATCCTTGGCTTATCAAAGAAATTGATACTTATCTAAAACAAGGAATTATTCTAGAAAAACCCACTTATCAAGAAAGAATTGCTATGTGTTATAAACACTTAGATTATCTATTAGCAATAAAAGATGAACATATTAGCGTTTTAGAAATGAGAAGCCATATTGCCTGGTATATTAAAGGTATGCCTTATCACAAAGAAATACAAAACAAGTGTTTTCAAGCAAAAACAAAAGAAGAAATCAAAGAAATACTTGATAATTACTTAAAAAGATTATATAATTAAAAAAAGAGGGATAATATGAAATCAACATTTTTTGAAAGATTTGCTGCTTATTTTATCGATATAATGCTTGTTAGTGTAATTATATCTATCGTTGGATATACCTTACCAAATAATACCGATAAATATCAAAAACAATTAACTGAAATAACTAATAAATATCAAGATAATGAAGTAAGTGCTGAAGAATATGCCAATGAATACATGGAAATATTATATAACAACCAAAAAAGTAATATTATTGGATCAAGTATCTCTGTCATTTTAACGGTTGCTTACTTTGTTGTCTTTCAGTATATGAATAAAGGACAAACCCTTGGTAAAAAACTATTAAAAATTAGAGTAGTAGATAAAGATACAAATAAACCTACTACAATTGTAAAAGGCTTAATTAGATCACTATTTATATTAAATATAGCTTCTGGTGTTCTTAATATTTTATTTATCTATACCCTAAACAAAACTAATTACTTTTTAGGATATGGATTTGTTGGTGGACTAGAATGGCTCTTTATCATTATTACCATCTTCTTTGTATTATACAGAAAAGATGGTCGTGGATTACATGATATGATGACTAACACCACTGTTATAAAAGAAGGAAGATGATACAATGCGTGAATTTACTGATCAAGAATTAATTAGAAGAGAAAAAGCTAATAAATTAAAAGAAATGGGCCTTGATCCATACGGACAACGCTTTGATAGGAATGCTTTTAGTAGGGATATCAAAGAAAAATATCAGTCAGTAGAACATGATGAATTTGAAAATATTACTGACGAATATACCGTTGCCGGAAGAATAATGTTTATAAGAAAAATGGGAAAAGCTTCATTCTTTACTATTCAAGATAAAACTGGTTCTATCCAAATATATATATCTATCAATGACGTTGGAGAAGATAGTTATAATCTATTTAAAACTGCTGATATTGGCGACATCGTAGGTGTTAGCGGAAGAGTAATGAAAACTAGAACTGGTGAAATAACTATCAAATGTTTAAAATATACCCATCTAGTTAAAGCCCTAAGACCATTACCAGAAAAATTTCATGGTCTAACTGATATTGAAGAACGATATCGTCGTCGTTATGTTGATTTAATAATGAATGAAGATTCTAAGAACATTGCTTTTGTTAGACCAAAAATTATCAAATGCATTAGAAACTTTATGGATAATAGGGGATTTACTGAAGTTGAAACTCCTGTTCTCTCAACCTTGTTAACTGGAGCATCTGCTAGACCATTCATAACTCACCATAATACGCAAAATCTAGATATGTATCTTCGTATCGCTTTAGAATTACCACTAAAAAGATTACTTGTTGGTGGTATGGAAGCCGTTTATGAAATTGGAAGAGTGTTCCGAAATGAAGGTATGGATCCTAGACACAATCCAGAATTTACCCTAATGGAAGCTTATCTAGCATTTTCTGATCTTGATGGTATGATGGATTTGACTGAATCAATGTTTAAAACCATTGCTAAAGAAGTATTTGGCAAATATACCTATAATTGGTGTGGCTTTGAAATAAACTTAGATGGACCTTGGAAAAAAGTTAGTATGGTTGATGCCATCAAAGAAAAAACAGGTATTGATTTTTTACAAGAAATGTCCGTCGATAAAGCCGTTGAACTTGCTAAAGAACATAATATTGAATTAGAAAAGCATGAACATAATGTTGGACATATAATTAATAAATTCTTCGAAAAATATGTTGAAGAAACCTTAATACAGCCTACATTCTTGTATGGTCATCCTATAGAGATTTCTCCTCTAACCAAGAAAAATCCTAATGACCCAAGATTTGTTGATAGATTTGAATTATTTATTGGAGGAAAAGAGTTCTGTAATGCTTATACCGAACTAAATGATCCAATAGATCAATTAGAAAGATTCACAGATCAATTAAAAGAACGAGAATTAGGAAATGACGAAGCCAATGATATCGATATGGACTTTGTTGAGGCCCTCGAATATGGAATGCCACCAACTGGTGGAATTGGTTATGGCATTGACAGGCTATGTATGTTATTTACAGAGCAAGATTCAATTAGAGATGTAATTTTATTTCCACAAATGAAAAAAAAGTAATAATTAAAAAAAGAAAAAAAGAGTATGACTAAGTGATACGTTAAGGAGGAAAAAATGAAAAAACACGGATTATTAAAAATATTAGGAATATTACTTCTACTATTAGTAATAGTTAGTTATATCCTACCAGGAAGACAAGGAACAATTGCTTATACTGGATTAGCTGAGAACAATATAACCTACTTAGGAAATCTCTTGCCACCCGAAAGTTCCAATTAAATATTAGGTAAAAAAGGTCGACATAATAACA
>CAMGAM010000022.1 GCA_946007485.1 uncultured Mycoplasmatota bacterium | reverse complement strand
TCTAGCAAATTAAATAAAAAATCATGAACATCGATTACATCATCTTTTTTTAAATTTAACAAGAAAAAATAGAAAAGTTTGGGTACTTCTCTATCGATTTTTTTTAGTTTTATTAGTTTTTTTGGGTGATGATGGAGTTTTTTCTTTTTTAATCGGTAAATCATCAAAGGAAAACTCTTCTTCATCTTTGATTGGTAAATCATCTTTTGGTTCAACAAATTGCTCTTTTGATAATTTCATTTTTGGTTTATTTTTCTTATTTTTGCAAATTAAGATAGTAGTAAAAGTAATAATAGTTATCCCTAATAGAAGAAGACTTCCTAGAAGACACATATAGTATTTATCACTACGATCTTTATATTGATCTAAAATAAGGGTATTATATCTTTGAATAGTCTTTTCACTAGCATCATATTGATATAGTGATTCTTTACCAGTTTCAACATTGATGGCATAGAATAAATAAAATTGATTACCACCAATATCATTATTATCTAGAGCATAGGTATTTTTAATAATATCTAATTTTACTTCTTGATAACTAGGAATTTTATCACTATCATAGATAAAACTAGTTAATTTAGCACCAGAGACTTCTTTATCTAATACTTGTAAAGTTGTTCCATTAAAAGTATATTCAAGATATTTGGTATATTTTCCTGATTTGTAAATATAATAAGCAATTTTTCCAGTTTGATCTTTTAAGCCTATAAGGGTATATTTTAAAGTATCGTTATAGTATCCTTCAACTTTTTCATTATTGATAGTGATATCTTTTTCTGCAAAATATTCACTGATTGACGGTAAGTCTTTTCTTTTTCTTACAACAGTATATGTTTCATTATCAATAACTACTTTAATTGGTTCAACTTCTTCAACGGTGGCTTTTAAAATATAGGTTCTTTTGCTACCATTTTGAGCAGTAACAACTATTTCAAAGGTGTTTAACCCTTCACTTACAGAGACCTCACCTACTCCAGTTAGTTTAGCTTCAGAGTCAGCTAATTGAGCATTGATTTTTATTTTTTCAGTATCAGCTGGGACATTAACAGTGTATTCAAGATTTTCTTTATCAAATTTTTCATTTAATTCTAACCCTTCAACGGTTAAACTTGATAGATAACTGTTGGTAGATTTTGGAGCCTGGGGGCTAGAACCACTACTTCCACTGGATGAACCACCACTAGATGGTTTATTTTGTGGTTTAGGATTCACAGTAATGGTAATTGTTTTTGAACCACTGACAGTTTCTCCACTATAACTTGTGACATCTTCAGGGTTGATGGTAATTGAAGCTGTTCCGGTATTTTTAGTAGTAATAGTTATTCTTTGTGTATCATTATCGACAAAAACGCTACCAGAAGAGACGCTAGCAACATTATTATTAGAAGAACTAATAGTAAATTTACCAGCAAGATCTGAGCCGTTAATAGTTAGGGTAATACTGTTACCTACTGTAACGGTCTTACTGGTAACAGAGACATCAAAACTATAAGCAAAAGTTTGATTAGTAAATATAAGAAAGGTAAAAATTGTTGTTAAGATATATTTTATTTTTTTCATATACTACTCCTTATTGTTCAATTTTTTTAACGTCCATAATGTGATTTTTGATGGTGATATAGTCAGCTGAATTTACTTTACCATCTTTATTAGCATCAGCATAGATCTTTTCTAAATCTGATAATGATTTTACATTCATAATATGATTTTTTACAGCAATATAATCAGCTGAACTTATTTTGCCATCGCTAGAAGCATCGCCATAGATAACAATGGTATAATTTTTTTCTTCACGATCAGTTTTAATATTTATCTTATCACCAGAGGCAATTATACCATTACTTTTTTCCGCTCCATCTTTATTAAATGTTGATACGGTAGCTTTAGGTTCTTTATCCTGAATGGCTTTAACAATAGTAGCGATATCTGTTCCTAATGAATATCCATAGATATATGAGCCATCATTTTTAATATCTAATACTCTTAGAATTTCACTTATATCGAGAGAAACATCTTCATTTCTAGTTATATTTATATTGTAAGTACGAATACTACCATTTTCAGCGGTTACTACGACGGAGACGGTTTGGCTAGTTCCACTTAGGGCAACACTACCAGTACCACTGATAGTTGATTTACTTGATACTTTAGAAGCGGCGATGTCGATGGAACCTGATGAAGAATCAAGATTTAAATTAAATTCGGTATCATGAGTGGCAGTTTCAAATAAATAACTTCCATTAACTGATAAACTTGATAAGTAGTTATTTGGATTTCCTTTATTTGGAAGACTTGTCGATGTTGGCATATTTTTAAATACAGGGATGGTAAAGACAAAACTGCTATCAAGGAGATTTATGTTTTTATACCCATTATAAGTTTTTATTGATTCACTAGCTGGTGCTTGAATATTTTGCATGTATTGATGAGCACCATATTTTGGGCCAAATAAATCCCATTTTTGAAGATACAAGGTATCTTGTCCTTGAGCGATGTAGTCTTCACTAAGAAAACTAGCACCACCAACGATAGCTTTATATGGAGTGTCCCAGCCAACTGATTTGGCATATGCTAATCCGTTATTGATGGTTTCTTCGGCAGTATTGCCATAGGCTTTAATATTATAAAAGTTATAGTAGCCAACATATCCAGAAACAGTACCACTGACAATGGTACTTCCCCCTGCACCTACTTCTTGAATAACTCTAGATATTAAGACATATGGACTGACATTATATTTAGTACTAGCATCAATAAAAGCATCTGCATAAGTTTTTTCATTTTCAGCATCGGCTAGTTTATTATCCATAAAAGTATTTTTTAACATAGCTTCAATGCCGGATTTGGTATGATATTTTTCGTTATACGATAAATTTTCAAACATAAATATTTGACTGGTATTTAAAAAGTTTCTTGGATCTAGATAATAGCCAATTACTTGTTTATTAGCAGCATACCATCTAGAGCCACCACCTTCATAGTTATTTCTAAAAACATTAGTCAAATAATTGTAAGCCCAACTATCGGTAGATTTATATCCATCATAATAACTACCATAGTCTTCAATTAAACTCCATCCTTGAGAATAGCCATCATATTCAATACTGACCATTTTATCAAAATCTAAATCGACATTCATAACTTTAAATTGCCAATTAGGATGATCTTTATGAAGATTAACTAAATATGGAATATAGGTATCTGGAAATCCTAAGGCTTTTAAATAATCACGATATTCTGCATAATCGTCAGAGTTAATTTCTTCTTCTTTTAAAATGGCATAATCACTGCAGATGTAGCCAGTTGTATCTTGATATTTAGCTTTATACCAAGGACCACTACAACCGGAACCACTAGAGGCGGTTTCTAGATATGTTAACTCAACTCCAGGGTTGAATTCTTTATAAATAATCGTGCTAGAATTAGTGTTAGGCTCACTACGAAATCTAACGCTATAACCATTAACAACGATGATACTACTAGCAAATGTATGAAGAGAAAAGCTAAGAAAAGCAGCGATTAAAGTTATAAAATATGACATTTTTTTCATTTTTCATACACCTACTTTCTAATATATTATAACAAAAATTGAATAAACTGACTATAAGTTTATTGTTATTTGACATAAGAAAAATATTTTTCTGACTAATCTATTTGTAATATTTTTTAAATCAATTATTAACGCTATGCCTTATCATGTAAGTATTCATTTCTATCTTTTTAAATGTATAACCGTTATTTTTAGCATAGTTAATAAAATCTCTTAGGTCATCTTTAGTTTGAGTTTTTATATCATTCATTAAAACAATATTGTCACGATTTGTTTATAAACTATTTAATACATTGGAATAAACGGATGTACTATTATAAGCATGTCCAGCATCATCTGAATCGATATTCCAATCGTAGTAGCGATAACCTCGTTCTAAGACTTGATTTGTTAAAAGACTCATGATGCCTATTTGATAATTTCTACTGACGGTATTGCTACTGCCACCTGGAAAACGAATAATCTTACTCTCATATCCGGTAATATTTTTAACACGATTGCTGATTTGCTGTAAATCAGAAAAATAATTATCCGTTGATGAATAGATATATGAATAGTTATGAGTATAAGTATGAAGACCTACGGTGTGTCCTTCATCATACATCCTTTTAATAAGTTCATCGGGTCCATTTCCAGTTATGAAAAAGGTAGCCGGAACATTTTCTTCTTTTAAGATATCTAAAATATAGCCGGTGGTTAAACTACTTGGTCCATCATCAAATGTTAGATAGATTGTTCCATTATTAATAGTGCCACTATTAGGAAGCGTACTTTTGGTAATAATAATAGTTCTAGTTATTTTAGTTTCATTATTTGATGAATCTTTAACGGTATAGGTTAAAGAATAGGTACCAATATTTTTGCCAACAGTCCCTGATACAGAAACAGAATCTGTTAGATCGCCATCACAGTTATCTATAGCGGTATATCCAGGTTCTTGATAAGTAGTACCATAATTTAAGTAGATTGTTTGATTTCCATTTAATGTTATTACAGGCAATTCTTCATCTTCTTTAATTAAGGTCGTGGTAAGATTAGTTTCGTTACCTGATGAATCTTTAACTGATAGATGAAGCAGATTATCTTGTTCAACTATCTTTACTTTATCAGTTAAATTACCATCATATTCATCAAATGATTCATAATTTATGTCATTTACCAATTGATTAGGACAAATTTTTACTGGATTATCGATGGTAATTGTTGGTTTTTGATTATCGATAATATCAATATATCTTGTCTTTTTAATCGTTAGAAAAAGATATTTAATTTGATAAGTTATTTGATAATTACCAACAGTATTATCTATCAAATTACTTTTGATAATTATTTCATTACTAATATCTTTACCTAGTTTATGGGCAGTGTATCCAGGATCAATAAAATTATCTTTATAAGTAATTTGATAATGTTTATTTCCATTTAATTTTATTTTAGGAATGGTTATATATATGAATATGCATAATATAGACAAGATTATAAGTATTAAGGCAATAATATACATGTTTTTTTTATGTTTTGGATGAGATGAATTATTATCTTTATAGTTTGTTGAATCTTTTAGATTATTTTGATTGATTGGATTAATTTTATCTTCATTAGTAGTTAGTTGTTCGTTGTTATCAATTGATTTTTCTTCTTGATTAGAAGATATTTTATCTAAATTATTTATATTTTCTTGGTTAAAAGATGATTCGGTGGTTCCATTTGAATTATCTTGTTTAGAAAATATTTCAATTGATTCGTTTGTATTATCTTCAGATGTTTTTGCTGATTCATTTCTCTTTTCTTGGTTGGGAGAGGTTTCAACTAATTCATCTTTACTTTTTTGATTAAGAGATGATTCGATTGCTTCGTTTAGATTACCTTGATTAGAAGATGGTTCAGTTGTTTGATTTATATCATTTTCAGATAATTTTTCAGCTAGTTTATTTGTATTTTTGTTATTTTGATCATCAATTTTAGATAGTTCAGAAACTTCTTTAATTTCTTTGATGATATTATTTTCTTCTGTTTTTAAAATAGGTTTATCAAGAATTTTTTCTGGTTTGAATTCTTTGATAATTGGTTTTGGTCCATTTGGTAAATTTTCAATATTTGCTATTTTTTTAGATTTTTTTGGTTGAAAATTATTTTTTTGATTAGAATTTTTTGATGGTGAAGTATTTTTTTTATTAGGATGATTGTTTTTTATTTGTAAATTATTCTTTTTAGATGATTTATGCTTTGAAGATTTATTTTTTTGATTATTTTTATTACTTGATGATTTAGAATTTTTTTTATAATTATTGTTTTTTTCCACACTAACACTACCTTTTTATTATTACATTTTTTCTAATATTTTAAGAGTTCTTGTTTTTTGATATTTGGTATTTTGATATCCCCATCCGTCGATATCAGAATCATCTTTATTAAAATAGATAGGAATACCCCCGAGTGATTGCCAGTCATCTAAATTAAAAAGAGCATCATCAATAAGAATATTATTTTTAGGAGAGACAATCTCGGTTTTTTTCAAATTATATGGTACTAAAATGATTGGACATTTAATGCCAGATTCTCTTAGATAGATAACTTTATTGCTACCTTCATTTTCTAAAGAATGAACTTTTGTCAAAATGGCGGTGTTGTTAATATCAAGAGTTTTAATGATATTGATGGAATCATTAATAATTTCACTTTCTCTTAATACTTGATACCAATCTCTATCTTGAACATACTTTGTATCATTAATATATCCACTATTATTGGTAAATTCTTTATGATCTTTAAATAATGGATAATGGGTATCTAAAATTACACCATCGAAATCGATATAATTCATAAATTTTTCCTCCTTTATTATATGGGATATTTTTGATTTTTAATTTCTTTGCCAAAGATTAGAGCATTGGCATAAAACATATTACAAGTACATCTAAATAATGGTTTATGATAAAGATAGAAAGATATTTTTTCTGAATCAAAATCAGTTGTTTTAGCAAAAGATGAAAAATTATTTTTTATATCAGTAAATATATCAGAAATACTTTGATATTCATGGACACCTTTAAATTTATCCCATGATGATTCAAACCAGTAATATTTTTGATTATTTTTAAAGATTAGGAAGGTATGACAAGGCATATTTTTATGATCTTTTAAAACAGCAAAAACTGTAATATAAGGATATTTTTTATGAAAGAAAGTTCTTTCTAACTCACATAATTCCCAACATATTGCATGATTATTCTTAATAATATTACTTACTTTTTGCATATAATAATTCTTTTTAAAATTAAATGATTTGGATAATCCTTTGTAGAGATTACCTTGTTTATCATACCATCCATAGTTAATACTTGATAATTTTTTATTGTATTCATAAACACTTTCCATAATTATAATCATTCCTTTGCAATATTCAAGACATAAATAAATATGAATTATACGACCTTTTCTATCTTAATTCTCTTGATTTTTTATATCATTAAGCTTAACTGATACTTTTTTAGAAACACCAGATTCTTGCATGGTTATTCCATATAGAGTATCGATAAATTCCATTGTTTTCTTTTTGTGAGTGATAATGATAAATTGAGTTTTATCACGGTACTTATCTAAATATTCACCAAAAGCATCGACATTGGCATCATCTAGGGCGGCTTCGACTTCATCAAATAAGCAAAATGGTACAGGTCTAACATTAAGAATGGCAAATAGAAGTGAGATAGCGGTAAAGGTTTTTTCACCACCTGATAAAGACTGAATATTTTTTAGATTTTTTCCTGGAGGAGTAGCTTCTAGTTCGATACCAGTTTCTAAAACATTATCAGGATCTGTCATGTAAATATCAGCTGTTCCACCTTTAAATAATTCACGGAAAACAATTTTAAATTCTTTTCTAATTTCATCAAAAGTGGTTGTAAATTTTTTCTTCATGATATCATCCATGTCATGAATTATTTCTAAAAGAGTATTTTCAGCTTTATTTAGATCTTCTTTTTGCTTCGTTAAGAATTCATATCTAGTAGATACCCTATCATACTCTTCAATAGCTCCAAGATTGACCATTCCAAAATCTTTAATCATATTTTTAAGGTTTATTACTTCTTTTCTGATCTCTTCAGGATCATTATCTAGAATATATTTATCTTTAGCTTCATTATAAGTGATACTGTAATCTTCGTTTAGACTATTTAAAATAGTATCAATTTTTACTTCTAAACGGCTACTTTTAAGTTCATTGTCTTTAAGATTTTTTTCTAATTTTCCAATATATTGATTACTAGATTTACTAGTGTTTTCAATTTCTTCAAGACTTTCATTTAATTTATTTCTTTCTAATTTTATTAATTCAGTTTCTTTAGATAATGAATCTAATTGTTCTTTAATTTGATAATATTTATCTAGTAGATTACTTTCTTCATTAAGAACATTACCACCATTTATAGTTTCTAAGTCAGATAATTCTTTTTCTAAGTTCTGCAATTCATCATTAAGTTTAGCTAAAGTTATTTTTTTATTGTTAATAAAATCTTGGTAATTTAATTTATCGATATTCTTAGAGTGAATTTTATCTTCATACATTTTTAAATCATTAGTAAGAAGATTTACTTCTTTTAATAAGGATTCATTTTTATGATTAAGATCAGTTAATTTATCATTATATTCAGATAATTCATATTTTTGTTTAATTAAATCAGTACTTTTAATTTTATCGCCACCGGTGATGGAACCACCGACATTAACAACTTGACCATCTAAAGTGACAATTTTATATTTATTATTAATTATTTTACTTATTTTATTAGCAGAATTAATATTATCCGCTAAAATGACATTACCAAAGAGATTTAAGATAATATTTTCATATTTAGAGTCATACTTTAAAACTTTATCTAAGGTATTGATATAACCATCACATAGAGATAATTTATTTTGAGTATCCAGATCAATATATCTAGGTCTTATGACATCTAATGGGTAGAATGTTGCACGACCTAGTTTATTATTTTTTAAATATTCAACCATTCTTTCAGCTAAATGACGATCATCAACAACTAAATAATTAGCAGATGAGGCAACAGCAGTTGAAACTGCTTGAGAATACTCGTTATCTGTATCAATTAAAGAACCAACCGTGCCATGGACACCACTAAATAGTGGATTGTGAAGAAGACTTTTAATTGATTTAGGAAGGTTTCCATTATTAGCAATGCTATCTTCAAGATAACTTATTTGATATTTTAAATTGGTTATTTCTCTAGAATTATTAGTAATTTCTTGATTAGATGAATTAATTTTGTTTTTAATTTTCTGATATTTATCTTGCATATCATCAATATCTTTTTCACAAGTAGTTATTTTCTTAGAAGCAATATCAATATCAGAATTAATGGTAGATAAATTATTTCTAGTGATTAAAATATTTTCTTTTAAGGTATTAATCTTTTCTTCATTTAAATCATTTTTTTGATATTTTTTTCTTTCTCTTAATAATCTTAAATCAGCATCTGTCTTTTCTAATTTTTGGGTTAATTCAAGTGCTAATTGATTATTTTTAGTTAAATTATTTTCAATCTCAGTTAATTTTTCTTTGTGAGTAAGAATGGTTATGTCATAATTAGCAGTATTTTTATTTAACTCCCCTATTTTATCAGTAAGAGTATTAATTTCTTCTTTACAAGTGTTGAATTCGCGAGAGTAATTATCGACATCATAAATCATAAGAGAAATATCATAATTAGTCAATTTATCTTTACATTCAAGATATTTTTTAGCATCTTTACTTTGGGCTTCTAATGGTTTTAGATTTTGTTCTAGTTCATTAATAATGTCATTGACACGACTAATATTGGTATTAGTTCTTTCTAATTTACGAATAGCTTCTTCTTTTCTTTTTTTATATTTTAAAACTCCAGCTGCTTCTTCAAAGATGACTCTTCGGTCATATGGCTTAGTAGTTAATATTTCATCTATCTTTCCTTGACCGATGATATTAAAGCTTTCTTTAGCAGCACCGCTATCAGTAAGAAGTTCAGTAATATCTTTTAAACGACATTTTTCGCCATTAAGATAATATTCATTTTCGCCAGTACGGTATAAAATTCTTTTAATAGAAACTTCATTAAAGTCAATAGGTAGATGTCTATCTGTATTATCAAAGATAATATTTACCATAGCACTATTTAGTGGACGGCGACTTTTACTACCAGAAAAAATAACTGAAGTATTATCAGCTGCTCTTAATGATTTATTAGATTGTTCTCCCAAAACCCATCTGACGGCATCAACAACATTACTCTTGCCAGAACCATTTGGACCAACGATACCATTTATATTATTAGTAAATTCAAATTCTATCTTATCAGCAAAAGATTTAAATCCATAAGTTTGTATTTCTTTTAAGTACATTTTTATCACCCTTACTACCTATATAAATTATAACTGATATTTAGTTTTTTGACAAGTGATTGGATGATTATTGTATCGTTATTTACTGTTTTAAGATGTTGTTATTTTCTATGACAAAAGTATTTTTTAAGTTAATGAAGATTTTATTGTTAATTTTATTTTTTTATGGTATGATTTGTGTGTAAATATATGGAGGTAAAGATGGATAATAACGAGATAAATAATAATAAAGAATTAGATAATAAAGAAATTAAATCAAAGAAAAAAATAATTAGTATTGTGATGATGGTTATTTTGATAGTATTCATAGTTTTTATCATTGATTTTACTTATACATGGACATTTAAAAAGAAGCCATTAATAACTATAAATGCTGGTAATGATAAGTATAGTTCAGTATTTTATGATGTTTATATATGTGGAGATGAAAAGATAATTAAATTTAAAAATCAAAAATATAATTGTATAGTGGAACAAAATATTGATAATATTGAACAGAATAATGATAGTAATGATCAAAGTAATCAAGATAGTAAGAATGAATTTGACGATTCTTTAGAAAATGAAGATAGTAATAATGATAGCAATTATACTGATGAAAATAACAATATTGAAGATAATGATGAAGTTAACGATAATGAATATAATATAACAAATGATAAAGAATCAAGTATTACTATGGGTAATGAAGATATAAAAATAGTTGATAGAAGTTCTTCAAACTGTGCTCAAGCAATAGATTATTATTATGAAGATAGTAATTATAAATATTATTTTACTTGTATAAAAAGTAATAGTATATATATAATTAAGAATGGTCAAGAATATACGATTAAATATGCACTTAATAATAATATAGTAAGTATGGATGAATTGATTGAGGTTGGATTTAAGCCATTAAAACAATCTAAAAATTTAGTTGATAAGTAGAAAATAGTATGTATAGAATCCTATGTAAATGATATCTATCAATAAAAAATAAAGAGTAATTTAAAGATATATTTTGATGGAGATAATTTGTTATTTATTAGGAAAAAGAAGTCTTTGATTTTTAAGGAGACTTCTTTTATTAATTAAGATATTTTAGATTAGAAAAAGATACTTGGTCTAGTTTGATTATCAATTTATTTCATCGATAGAGACAGTATGGGTATGAGGGATAGATTGCCATTTAATATTCTTTTTAATAAGAATGATAATATTTATGGGTATCCAAGTAAGAAGGAAGATTGGAAATAGAAGAATACCACTTAAATATTTTTTAATACTTTTCTTATTAAGAATAATAACATAAAGACAGATAGATATCTGAGCTAAATAAGCAATGATAGTAAGAAGGATCATTAATATCATGTTTTGAGTGGTAAGAAGAGTTTTATTTTGAAAGTTAATTATTAATGATAAGATGAAAGTGATAACAGTTAATACTTGGATTATGGGAGATGAATATAACAAAAACATATCAAGAGAACTTTTATTATTTTTGATATTTGTCAAAAGTTTTGATGAATAGATTTTGAAACACTCTAATGCTCCTTTTGACCATCTTTTTCTTTGATTCCATGAAACTTTAAAATTAGTTGGTTGTTCATCATAAGTAATAGCTTCAGAGACATAATCAATTTTAATATTATTTAGGGAACAAAGACCAGCAAATTCTATATCTTCAGTTAAAGTTTTAGTATTAAAACCTTCTGAATCAATAAGATCTTTTTTTATCATAAAGCCGGTACCATTAATAGATGATGATGAATTATTTAGGATTCTTGATTTATTAAAGAATAAATTTTGAATGTAATAATAAAGGGCATATGAACTAGAAATCCAGTTAGTATTTAGATTTTTAATATCTCTAAATCCTTGAGCAACTTGATATCCTTTATTTAGGGAATTATTCATATGAGTAAGAAAGGAGGCATCAACAATATTATCAGCATCAATAATTATATAGGCATCAATATCTTGACGATCTTTAAAAATACCGAAAGTTTCTTTTAGAGCATCACCCTTACAAGTAATTTTATTTTGACATTCGATAATATTGGCTCCTTGAGAAAGAGAAATGTCTTTAGTTTTATCTTGAGTATTATTCAAGATGACAGTTATTTCATACTTAGTTTTGTCATAGTCTAATTTTTTTAGACTATTAATTAGATTACCAATAACTTGTTCTTCATTTCTAGCAGGAATTAGAATCTCAAAATAATGTAATTTATCTGGATGTTTAATATTTTTTTCTTTTTTTATGAATACTGGAATGGCGGTAATTATAAAGTATAAGCCATAGATATTGGTAATTACTATTAATGAATAATATATTATTTTTAAAATCATACTTCTAACCTCTTTTTACTTGATATAGTTATCAAGACATATAATAAGGTAGCATATATTTTAGTGATATGCTACCAAATATTAGTTGTTTTTTAGATACTTTGAGTTGCAATTAGATATTTTCTTCTCTAATAGCATCTAAAATATTTTCTTTTTTTATTTTTCTAGTTGCATAAGTCATAGATATAGTAATAACTATAAAGACTAAGATAACGGCCATTAGGATACTCTTCCATGGAATTAGAATCATGTCGATTTCAACGATATTTCTCATCGATAAATGCATTAAGTAGATAATACCAATTGATACTGGTAAGGCATAAAGAAGAGATTTTAGTCCAAAGAAGAGACTTTCAAAGCGAAGAATTTTATTAAATCCTTGAGGAGTTAGGCCAATACTTCTTAAGACAGCAAATTCTTTTCTTCTTAGAGCAATCGATGTATTAATAGTATTAAAGACACTAGTGACGCCAATTAAAGTGACTAAAGTAATAAAACCATATACTAGTATTTTAATAGTTAAGATTAAGTTATTTTCCATTTTTAACTCTTCTTTAATATTGGTATAATATATAAAGTTTAATTTACCAGCTGCATCATATTCTTCTAACATCTTATCAAGGCTTTTATATGATGGAGCTTTAATTAAAATATTAGTATAACTATAGTCGGTATTAGGATTGTCTGTTAATAATTTATAATTTTTAGCCATATCTTCACTTATAATTACTACTTCTTCAACATTTGAATTAAAGAAACCTAGTCCTACAAATTCATCGTTTGAGATATTGTATTCAGAGGAATTTTCACTACTTATAGAATCATTATTACTTATATCATCATTAGTTACTAGGATATTTATTTTTTGTAATGAGCCATTATATTTATCCATATGATAACTTTTTCTAGAATTAGATGAATAAATGATACTATTAAAGTTATTATAGAGGATTGGTAATGGTTCTTTCTTACCTATTTTATTTAGATATTTATTATAACTATCATTATTCATAATTATAAAGGTTATTGGTCTTATATATTCAGTATCATGTGTAATATAATAATTATTATTTACTAGGAATTTTTGATATTTTTTAGTATATGCATTAAACATATCAGTATTGGTTCTTGCACGGATGGTATCATACTCCATATATTCTTCAATATAAGGATTAGATTTAATAGTTTTAAT
>CAMGAM010000021.1 GCA_946007485.1 uncultured Mycoplasmatota bacterium | reverse complement strand
TGAGAGTTGAACGAAGTGAAACCTTGATTTTTTGAGGATGAGGTGGGGGAGTTTGACTTTTAAGTTTACTAGCCGGGGATCTTTGAGAATACCCTCGCCCTCTCACAATAAAACCTCCAATTTTAAAAATTTTATATTCCCCAACTTCACTATATTTAATATTCATTTCCCTTACTAAATCTACTCTTTCTTTACCTTCATAAAAAGTAACACTTGTAATTTTCATCACAATCTACTCTTTAATCTTACTTAAAATATATAAAACTTCCATACGATTAACATTAAATTCAGTAGAATATTTTATATATTCAACAATATTTCATTTAGTATAAGATTTAGTACATAAAATATCAATTTATTCACAATTTATTATAGTATATTGTTCATTTTTAAGTTTAATATGTTGAAAATGTATAAGTGTAGTATTATATTTAGTAGAATGACTAATATATTGTAGAATATGAATAAGAAGATATTGTATAAGTGTATGTCTAATATGTTTTAAAATATTATGAATATGGTATAATGCAATAATAAAAATAATACTCCCCGTATCACTACGAGGAGTATTACAAAAGACTCTACTCAAAAAACTAAGAAAAACATATTAGATGAGATAACTAAAAACATTTGTTAGAATAGTAAGAGTAAGTTATCCAGGCTTACTATTAGTACTACTAACTTGACTTGTGTTTCTCTTAGTATAAGCAAAGGTACTGCATTTTCTCGAAATATCCAAATTTTTATATATTTTTAACTATTATGTTAAACATAATTAAATTTAAGAATTTTTATTATCATAAGTAGTAATATTTAGAAGAATATCTTTATCTTTGCCAATAGAACTAAGATAAAATATATATGTATATTATATTATATTATATATAATATTATTCTAATTATTAAATCAAATAATAAATTAAAGATTATGCTAACACTTAATGTAAATGGTACACAAGGAGCTTTCACTCTTAATCTCCCAACAACTCTTTCTGATATTACAGAAGAGTACATTACTAATGTAACTTCTCATATAGAAGTAGATGCCAATTATACTGCTATTGGTATTGTATTTAGAGAAAAGCTTTCTACTCTTGTTCTTGCTAGTCGTAAAAACAAGAAAAACTCTGATATTGCTGCAATTCCTATTTTTGTTAAAGCAGGTAAAACAGACAGCGAATTGATTAATAAACTTGATGTTGGAGAAAAGCTTATAATTGCACCAAGTGATATTATGCTAGGACATCATCTTTCTGCTCCTGCAAATCTTCTTACTATAAATAATATTTTAAGTATAATAGAAGGAGATACTGAAATTTATAACAAAGTTATTGGAATACAAGAATATTGTTATTTTATTGAGTTTAAACTAGTTCCTAATTGCAATATTCATGGTGCTTATAAAGATAATTGTAGCAACTATGCAAATCCTTTTGTTATAAGAACAGGAGAAACTAAGAAAAATAATATAATTATGCCAAGTACTCCAAAAGTTATAGTTTAAAATATTAGTAAGAGAACTAGTAATTATATTATTAGTTCTCTTTTTTCAATAATTAAATTTAATATAAATATGGAGGATAGTTTTAAGTTTCCAAATGGAGGATATGATGTTGTAATATGTAGAAAACAAGATATTTTAAATTGTATTGATAAAAATATAATTGATAAAGATATTGCGCTTGCTATTATTGAACATTGTGAATTTGAAGCTGCTAATTTTCTTAGAGAAGGTCGTTGGACTGGTATTCCTTTTATAGGAAACATAAGAACACCAAAGACTGTTCAAATGCTTAAAACAAGTGAACAACAAGCTTTAATTCAAGAAGCTAAAGAACAGCTTGGAAAAGAGAAATATATAATGTTTAGAAAGACACTTAATAAAGAAAATGCTAAACATATTTCACAAGAAAGATATTATAGATATATAACAAGTATTGCCGTAAATAATAACAAAAAATTATTTAGAAAATTGTGTAATACTAAAGGTGAAGTTTATGCAAGACTTTTTCTTTATTGTTCTCATGAAGTAGTAGCTGTTAGTAATGAATATGTTAAAATAGGAGATTATGAATAATAAACTGTTAATAGATAGTCTTATCGTTATTGATGATAATGGTATGCCTAAACCTCCTACTGTTAGACAACTCATAGATAAAGATATTAGAGAGCTTTATACTAGAGATAAAACACCTGACAAAAAGAATTATATTGCTGAGGCTATTGTTATTTATTATCTTGGTGATCCTAAATCTCCTGCTAGACAAGCTGGTCTTAGTGATCCAGAAGCTCTTAAATTAGCTATAGAACAAGCTGGTCTAAATAAAGATTATATACCGGATAAACTTGTTATTCGTCTTATTAGTAGATACTATGACGAAAATATAACAGAAGCAGGTAAAGTTGTAGAGAATATATTAAAAACAGTTCATAATATAAATTTAAGTATAGATGTAATTAACAATCTTCTTAATGAAAAGCTTAATTCTAATATTACATTAGAGGAAATTCCTAACGTTATGAATCTTATTGATGCTGTTAGTAAAAAAGCTGGAGATATTCCTTCTATACTTAAAAAACTTGAAGAAGCTAAACAAAATTTAATGTATGAAAAAGAAACTGAAATTGGTAGAGGTGGTCAAGCAGTCCTTAGTAGCATGGATGCAGAAGAATATACAAGTTAAACTTATTCATCTTTTAGGTGGTGTATCTAAAGATGAAATATTAAAAATTAATCATGATTCCTTTTATCAAGGAAATATATATGGCAGAGCATGGACTAGAAGTTATCTTATAACGTTAGAAAAACAAATATATGGTAAATCTAAACAAGATTGGATTAATATAATCCATACTGCTATTAAAAATTTATAATATGAGAGATAGTAGATATGATAAAGTTTTTCTTTATTTTAAAGAAGAAGGACATAAATATAATGATTCTAATGGTAACAGTTATACTTCTGTTACTACTTTAATTCATGATAATTATGTTCCTAAATTTAATAAAAAGTATTGGCTTCATAAAAAGTCTAAAGAACTTGGAATAAGTGAAAAACAACTTGAAAAACAATGGCAAGATATAACAGATGAAGCTTGTGCTAGAGGAACTGTTACTCATAACGGACTTGAAGATGCTATAAAAGAAGTTAGTATGTTTAAAAAAGCAATTCAATATCTAACTAAAATAGACGATGGTCGTGTTGTGACAGTTGCTGATATTCCTTATCTAAATGTAAAGCCTCTTGATATAGAAGAATTTAAAAAAGCTACAAATAACAAATATGAAGAAATTTATCGTGTATTTAATTATTACATAGATAAAGGTTATACAATATATAGTGAAATTGGAGCTTTTCTTATTGACTATCTTATAAGTGGTACTATAGATATTCTTTGTATAAGGAAACAAGATTTTGTAATTCTTGATTGGAAAACTAATCGTGATGGTCTTCAGTTTCAAGCTGGTTATTTTAAAAAAGATAAAACTTGTAAGCCTCATCAAAGAACTAATGAATATGTTCTAAAATCAGAATATATGCTACCTCCTCTTAATTATCTTCCTAATTGTAATGGTTATCATTATACTATGCAATTATCTATGTATGCGAGAATGGTGGAACTTATTCTTGGTATTCCTTGTGTAGGACTTGGTCTTTGTCATATAGCTAGCCCTTTTGTTAAAAACAAATATGGAATGCCATATAGAGATGAACATAATCAATATCCTATAGATCCTAATGGAGTTGAAATTCCTACTTGGTATAGAATTGGATATCGTAGAAAAGAAGCAGATGCTGTTCTTGCTGATAGATTGGTTAAAGTTAGAGCTAATAAAAATAATATACAACAAAAAACATTATTTGATTTATGAAAACTAAAACATATATTAAATGTAAAAGTTTTGATTTTGAAAAACTTTTTAAGGAAAAAGGTTATGCCTATTTTACTAAAGGTAATTATAATTTAAATATTATTGGTGTTCGCAGTAATCAAAACAATAAAGTAACAAATAAATATGATGATTGTCTTGTAGTTATTTATAATACAGATACAGGTTGGAAACGTCAAATTTATACTATTACTACAGAGCCAGGAAGTTCTCTTATGAAAGCTCCATCTAATGCTAAAGGAACTGCTATTCTTGCTCCTGGACAGTATAGAGGAGCTTATAAGATAGATAAACATCGTGGCAAATATGATGCACTTTGTCAAAGAAATAAGCCAGTAAAAGTTTATCGTGACAATAATAAAGATAATACTTATGATTATATTCCTGAGAATACAGAAACAGGAATGTTTGGTATTAATATTCATCGTTCTAATGAGTTTTGGACTCGTGCTACAGTAGATAATTATTCAGCAGGTTGTCAAGTATTTAATGACCCTAAAGAGTTTATTTCTTTTATGAGTATTGTTAAAAAAGCTGCTGATATTTATGGTAATTGTTTTACTTATACACTTATAACTGAGGAGGATATGGATGAAATGCAAAAAGATAAATAAATTAATATATACAGACATAATTGTAGTATTAGTTATTATATTGGCAATTATACTAAACTATTTATTGTTTAAAAGAATACAAACTACCTCCCCTGTAGGAAGTAGTAAGATAGATTCTATTGTTAAAGATAATGATAAATTAATTATAGAAGTTAAACATTTAGATAGTATTAAAAATGCTAAATCAATTGAAATTAAAAGTCTTGACAATGATAGTACTCTTAGGTTGTTCTATCAACTTATTGGCAAGTAATAAGCATACAAATGGTACACACCTTTCTACGGGGGGTGTGGTTGTTGAGAAGGCTATTGTTAAAGATTCAGTTCTTGTTTCTTATAATGATTTACGTTTAGCAAATAGTAAACTTATAGAGCTTAATTATGAAAAGAAAATTAATACAACTCTTAGAAGTATTATAGTAAATGATAGTATTATTATACAACATTATAAAAGTAATAGTGCTTTGATGAATAAATCTTATAAAAAAGCTATTCGTCAAAGAAATATTGCTATTGGTGGAGGAGTAGTATTTTCTATTGTAACGTTATTATTATTACTGAAATAATATGTTAAAAATTGAAACTAATGTAGAAGAAGTTATCAGAACTTATCCCTTTTTAAACTATATAAATGAGGATAAAAGTCATTATAAAACAGCAACAGAAGCAGGTTATGATGATCCTGATAATCTTTTTCTCATTGGTGATAGTGGTGGTTTTCTTCTTAATATACAGCCTGGTGATAAATTTGTTAATACTCATTTGTTTACTGAAATGGCTGATTTTTATCGTAAAAATAAAAAATATACTTTCCTTAAAGAAGATACTATTCCACATCGCCAATTTAGAAAAAGAGAAGAATATCGTAGAAAACATGGTATTAGTATGCCTTGTCTTTTACGTAACGGTAATATTGAAAATATAAGAATTACTGGTTCTCATTATAATTTTCTTAACTATACTATGATTGAGCAGCTTGATGAAAATACAGCTAAAGCTACTTCTAAAGCTAGTGTAGGTAAGAAACATTATGATTTTAGTAAATTCATAGATGCTCAATTTTGGACATTTCATGTAATGGAATTTGCTATAAGAAATGGTTTTCATCTTATAATAGATAAAACTCGTCGTGGTGGTTTTTCTTATATTATGGCTGCGGATAGTGCTAATACTATAAATTTGCAACCTCGTAAAGTTCAAATTCACGTTGCTGCTGACAAGAAATATCTTGTAGCTACAGGAGGTTTAACTGATTTTACTATTAATAATCTTCGTTTCTTTGAAACTAAAACTCCTTTTATAAAAGGTATTTTATCTACAGATAAAGAAAATTTTCGTCTTGGTTTTAAACTTCCTAATGGAGTAGTTAGTCCTAAAAGTTGGAACTCTGCACTTTTTACTGTATCTGCAATGAACAATCCTGATTGTGCTATTGGTAAAGACGCAGTTAATGTTAAAGTAGAAGAGCTTTCTACTATGGAAAACTTTGATGATTTTATGGGAGTTACAGAACCTGCTATGAGAACTGGTAGTTATGTTACTGGAAATCTTTTTTGTTGGGGTACTGCAACTTCTGGAAATATGCAAACTTTTGAACAGAATTTTTATTCTCCTTTATCTTATCATTTTATGCCTTTTGAAAATGTTTGGGATAAAGATAGTAGAAATGAAATTTGTGGATACTTTAAGCCTTATGCTTGGGGTCTTCAAGGTCAAATTGGAGATCAATATGCTATGGATCAAGATGGTAATTCTAATATTGAACTTGGTCTTAGAATTGCTTATAACGAAAGAAAGCGTAAAAAAGAAACAGCTAAAACATTTGCTGATTACATAAATTATCTTGGACAATATGCTCTTATGCCAGCTGAGTCTTTTAGTTCTGCTACAGAAAATCTTTTTAGTAGCGAAGAACTTATGGCTTGGGAAGAACGTCTTAGAACTGATAATAGTTTTAAATTTTATTCTGATGGTTGGCTATTTGAAGAAAATGGAAAAGTTATATTTAAAAGCAATTCTCGTATAGAAGCTGAAGGAGGAAAACATAATGTAGATTTTTATGATTGGATTGAAGGAGTGCCTCGTAAAGGACATGAACATCCTCATGGTTGTATTCGTAAATGGTTTAATCCAATGCAAGTTCCATATATAGATAAAAATGGAAAACAAGTAATAGGAACACCTCCTGGATTATATTCTATTAGTTATGACCCTGTTGGTGTTAATAAAGAAAATAAACTTATTACTAATAAACACTCTCACAATAGTATTAAAGTTTGGATGAACCCATGTCAATATAATGGATTTAAAACAGCTCTTGTTGCAGCATATTATGGTCGTCCTGAAAAACTAGAAGAAGCAGATAAAGTTTGTTTACTTTTCGCAATATATTATAATTGTATTGGAACAACAGGAGTTGAGGTTAACCGTGGTGAAACTGTAAGTAACTTTAGTAAGTGGAAAGCACTTAAATATCTTATGAAAGACCCAGTGCAAATATGGGATACTTCTATTAAAGGTAATGTAGTTTCTACTTATGGTGTTAACATGGGAGATGGCACAAAGAAACTTGAAGGTCTTCGTTTGCTTAAAGAAATGCTTTATAGTGTTGTAGGACAAGATGATTTAGGAAACGATGTTTACTTATTTCAAACAATATATGATTATCAATCTATTCTTGAACTTAAAAAATGGAATAGTCTTGGTAACTTTGATAGAGTTTCTGAAATGATTATACGAGCACTTCAATGGCGTCTTTGTGATATAGAAGCTGCTAAACTTTTAGCACATCGTAAAAAAGCAACTGAAGATAATGATAATAAAAATATATTAAAAAGAGCATGGTTTTAATATGGCTAAATATAAATGTATAAGAATAGAACTTTATAAAAGAGATATTACTGTTTTTATAGGTTCTCATGAAGAATTTAAGGAATGGATTAAAACAAATGATTGTCCTAAAACTTGGAATAATATTATAACTCAAATTTTAGAAAGTGACGATAATGCAGAAGCATCATATTGGAACAATGCTATTAACGGTAATGGAATTATAGAATTACATTATCATCCTAAATCTCCTAAAGAAATAGCTATAGCTGCTCATGAATGTCTACATGCCACTATGAGAGTTTTGTCATTTATTGGTATTCCTTGTTTTGAGAATGAAGCGAATGAACCATATACTTATCTTCTTGAATATATTTTAGAACAAGTGTTAGATTTTAATAATTATAAACTTATAAACATTTAAGTATTATGATGCCAAAGTATAATGCTATTTTTCCTCAACAGAGAGTTAGTGGCGCAGAAAAAAGAAAACCTTATTGGTATGCTAATTGTATAGATTACGTTATTGATGCAGGTTTGAGTTTTAATGATAGAGCAGATACTGAGCTGAAACTTGGTATTCTTCGAGGTGATATGCCAAATGAGTTCTATAAAAAGACTCTTAATCCGTATAATAGTAGTAATGAGAAATATACTAGATTTCCTGCTACTATGCGTAATCTTGATATTATGTCAGATATTATTCGTAGATATGTATCTGAATATTTTAAAGGTGTTCATGAATTTGTTGTAGGAGCTAATAATCCTGATATAATTATTAATAAAAATGCAAAGTTGAAAGAAAAGATTGGTGAACTTGCTCAACAAGCATTTCAACAAGAATTTGAACGTCAATATCAAGCTATGGTTCAACAAGCTCAACAACAAGGACAAGATCCTAATACTGTTGACCCACAGCAAGCTATGCCTAATGTAGAAGAATTTATTAAAGATTTTAATGAGAAATATATTGATAAAGAAAGCAAACAAGGACAAGATATTCTTGATTATATTCGGTCAATGACACAAGATAATATTATTTATCTTTCTGCTTTCTTTAATTTTGTTTCTCTTGGAGAATGTTATTCTTATTCAGATGTAAGAGGAGGTAAACTGTTTAAAGAAAATGTTCCTGTTCTTGAAGCTTATCCTATTCCTAATGATAAATTTTTTGTTGAAGACCATGATATGTTTGCTAGACGTATGCTCATGTCTTATCAACAAATTATAGATATGTTTGATGATTTTCTTGATGAAAAAGATAAAGCATTTCTTGAATTATATTATGGAAGAGCTTCATCTAATAATGGTATAACTAGACTCAGCTATAATCAAATGTTTGAATCTTATTCTGATGTTTGTGAAAAGTTTTCAAAAACTGAAAGAGAGTTATTTAAAAAAGAACCTATAACTATTTGTGCTGAAAATAATAATTTATTTGAAGTATGGCATGTTGTTTGGAGAGGTGAAGCAAAACAAGGTGTTCTTACTTACATAAATGAGCTTGGTTTAGAAACTAAACGTATTGTTGAAGAAGATTATACTCTTAATAAACAAGCAGGAGATATAAGTATAGAATGGCTTTATAAACCACAAGTTTACGAAGGTTATCGAATAGGTGGAAGATATAACTCTATATATCCTATTAAAGCTCGTCCTATAGCTTTTAATCGTGAAGGTAAATTGCCTTATAATGGTATTATGGAAGTTCTTCCTATGATGGGTAAATTTAGTATAATTAAACTTGTTACTCCTTATCAAATTATGCGTAATATATTTGCTTATCATAGAGAAATGGTTATTGCTAAAAATAAAATGCTAATTCTTCTTCTTCCTGAATCTCTTATTGCTTCTGATACTGAAGATAAATTATATAGACTTCAAGCAGATGGAGTTCTTCCTATAGATGATAGTGAGGATACTAATTCTACAAAAATGCAGCAAATAAGATTACTTAATGCTAACATGGGTGACTATATTACTCAACTTACTAATCTTATGGAGTCTACCAAACTTGAAGCTCGTGAAATGGTAGATATGAATATGCAACGATATGGTGATATTGCACAATCTGCTGGAGCTGCAACAACACAAGAAGCTATTACTCGTTCATCAATGGGTATGGTTATTCTTGTTCAAATGTTTGATGAATTTAGAAAAGCTGATTATAATAGAGATTTAGATTATTGTAAACTTGCTTTTGTTGAAGGGCTTGATACTTCTTATTGGGACGAACTTGGTAAGCGTAGATATATAAGTCTTGATGTTGATAGTTTTATAAGTTCTGATTATTCTACTACAGTTCGCAATGATTCTAAAGAACTTGATAAGATTCAACAACTTCGTCAATGGGCATTTAGTGCTGCTCAAAATGGAGATTTGGATATGGCTCTTGCTGCAATATCTGGTGATAATGTTAGTCAAATTAAAGCAACTGTTCAAAAATTTACAGACATTAAAAGACAGCATGAAGAACAGATGAAACAAATGGAACAGATGATAAAGCAAGAAGAAATTCAAGCTAAACTTCAAGAGATTCAAGCTAAGGGTGAACAAGATAGACTAACTAAAGAACTTCAATATGCTTATGAAATGCAACTTAAATATATTGATGTTGATATGTCTATGCTTGCTGCTGATAGTAATGATGCAGCGGCTAAAACTCGTCTTGCTGGATTAGCAGAAGAAAATAAGCGTAATCTTGAACAACAACGTATTCAACTTGAACGAGAAAAGATTGTTGCAGATAGTTATAGCAAAGCAGCAGATAGAGAAGTTAAACGTCATCAAATAGATACTCAATTAAAAATTGCTAAAACTAATAAAAATAAATATGATAAGTAAAATGATTAAAGATGTATGTTTTGCTATTACAAAATATGCTAAAGACAAGATTCTACATTTTCTTTTAGGATATGTTATTTGTGATTACAATCTGTCTATATTTGAAAGATTTTTTAGAACTTGGTATATTTCGCTTACTCTTTCTATTGCAGCTGTTACTATTTTTATTATAGGAAAAGAAATAATAGATAAGAAAAGTGGAGAACTTTTTGATAGAAAAGATATTTTTGCTGGATATTTAGGAGTATTATTAAAAGTAATATCATTTCTTATATTTGTAGTATAGTGCATTTTCAAACTAATCTATGTCTTCTTAATAGTCTTTTTGATTATTAAGAAGACTATTTTATTTTATTCTATATATTTTCAAGCTGTTTCAGCCGTTTTATTTGCTAACTGATATAGTTATTCACCTATCTAATCTTAAAGCAACACAGGCAAAATCTGCTACTATCTGAGGCATATTTTATTGGCAGCAATCTATTAAATGTTGGTATTTCATTAACATTTATTGTGTCTTATGTTGGCAGTAATAATATAGTATATGTTATTTTTAGTGATATTGTTACTAAAAATCTTCAAATTTGTTTTGTAGTTAGAATAAAAAATGTTATCTTTGCGATGATTAGATATTCTAATAATAATTCTAAAAATATTAATAAAGTTATGGCAGTTGTAGACATTGATTTTGAAGGAGCAGGTAGCAAACATACTAACACCAATGACAATAATAATGGTGGTGCTCAAAATAATCAAGATGATGTTACTCATCTTAATGGTAGTGATGTATCAGATATTAATACTTCTGATACAGATGATAACAAAAACATACATTACAACAATGATGATAACAACAATAACAATGATAACAATAATGGCAATGACACCCATTCTACGGGGGAGCTAAATGTTGGAGATCAAATTGAAGTTGATGGTGTTACTTATACTGTTTCTGAAAATGGAGACGTTGTTGATGCTGAAGGTAATGTATTTAAAGCAGCAGCAGATGTAGCTGAGTGGCTTAAAACAGTTGACGTTAAAGATGATGATGACAACGATAAACTTAGTCTTTCTTCTATTCAGGAAGCAGTAGGTATTACGATAAACGACGAGAATGGAAATCCTGTTGAGTTTACAGAAGATGCAAATGGAGTTAAGTCTTATATTGATTCTGTTATTAATCTTCGTTCTACTGAACTTCAACAAGCAGCAATTAATCGTCTTTATCAAGATAATCCTCTTCTTAAACAATTCCAGGACTATGTACAACTTAAAGGTACTCCTAAAGGTTTTGGTGATATTCCAGACCGTAGTGGAATTAAATTGGATAAAGAAAATGAAAATCAGCTTATTGCTGTAATTAAGATGGCTGCTACCGAGTTTGGTAATAAGAGTCTTAACGATAATTATATTAAATATCTTCGAGATAGTGGAAGCCTTTATGATGAGGCTAAAACTCAACTTGCAGCTCTTGTTGATAAAGACAAAGCATATCGTAAAGATATTGAAACACAAGCTGCTGCTCAACGTCAACAAGAAGCAGATGATATTAAAGCATATTGGGAAAAGGTTAATAATATGATTAATGGACGTGTTATTAATGGTTATAAAATTCCTGATAGTTTTACAAAAGAAGTTGATGGTAAAAAAATAGTTATTACTCCTAATGATTTCTTTAATTATGTTTCTAATGCTTCAGTAGAAAGAGAAGACGGTAGTAAGATTACAGGTTATCAGAGAGATTTAGCCGAACTCACTGATGATGAATATATGGCTCGTGAAATGCTTGATGCTTGGCTTATGTTTACAGGAGGAACTTATAAAGATTTAATTGATATGGCAGTTAAGGAAAACGAAGTTCGTAAACTTATTGTCAAATCTAAACAAAATCGTTCTACTAAAACTGTTAAGCTTGTTAAGAAACAAGATGGTAAGACAAACATTGATGATATAATCCTTTAATAAATTTTTTAATGTTTAATTTTTAACTTTAATAAGTATGTATAAACTTAGAGAAGTATCTCGTACTAATTATGATGACCGTGGTTATTCTAATGAAGAAACCATTGCTCATCTTATGTTGTCAAAACCAGAGGAAATTAATAATACTCTCACCTATACTTATGGTATGGATGATGATAGATTTCCTTTGACATTCCTTACTGAAGGTCAAGGTAGTGCTGGTGTTAAAGACATTAAAACTGTTCAGTGGACTTGGAAGACTATGGGTCGTATGAAGTTCAATGATTATGTTATTTACTTTAACACTGCTAATACTACACCTGGTAAGGGTGGTGCTATGTTTGATGTAGAATTTGCTACTCATTGGCTTATTGAGCAGTATGGTCTTATTGCTCCTGATGGTGTAACACAAGTTCGTATTATGAAAGACCTTGGTGAAGGTCCTCACGGTGGTTATCTTTATCGTCTTAAGCTTACTACTCCTGATCCTAATGTTTATGTAGATCCTTCTAACCTTGCAGTTGGTAAGTATTGGTCTATGACTGCTCCTACTATCAGTGAATCTTATTCTAAGGGTAATAGAAGTAACGTTATGGGTCCTGGTAAGATGACTAGTCAACTTGAGTTCCACCGTTATTCTAAGGAAATTGCAGGTAATGTTTCTAATGTTGTTGTAACTTATGAGTTTAAGACTAAGGGTGGTGGTACTACTAACCTTTGGATTAATGAAGAGATGCGTCAACATGATATTACTTGTCGTATTATGGATGAGGAGCGTCTATGGCTTGCAGAATATAACCGTAATGAGAATGGTGAAGTTCTTCTTATTGACCCAGACAATGGTCAACCAATTCCTCATACTGCTGGTATGATGCAGATTTGTCGTGAGTCTAATTACGATACATACGGTGAAGTTCTTACTTTGAATAAGATTGAACGTACTATTGGTGATATTCTCGACAAGGATACAGATACTGGTTCTATGGAAGTAGCTCTTATGGGTGGTAAAGGATTTATGGAAGACTTTGATATGGCTATCCGTAATGAAGCCCGTTCTGAAGGTTTTGCTACACCTCTTGGTGATAAGATGATTGAAGATTTTGAAGGTGGTCTTTCTTATGGTAAGTATTTCCGTCGTTATAAGACTGTAGATGGACATATTATTACTGTTAAACATTTGCCTTTCCTCGATACAGGTACTCTTGCAGAGAATGCTAAGGCTAATGGTATGATTCATCCTCGTACAGGTCGTCCTATGACTTCACATCAAGCTTACCTTATCGATCTTTCTACCTATCAAGGTGTTCGTAATGTTCGTAAAATTCGTCAAACTGGTCAAATTTATAAGATTGGTATTTTGAAGGGTCTTACAGATATTCCTGCTTCTTGGGGTTCTGTTCCTAATAATTCAATTTCTACAGAAATTGATATGTCTCGTTATGAAATTAAGAACAGTTATGGTCTTCAAGTAAATAATGCAACTAAGATGTTCCATTTGAAGTGTGTACTCTAATTAGTAATAATCAGTAATATTATAGAACAATGGATAATAAAACAAATATACCAAGTAGTCCTACTAAAGTTCCAGAACAATCAGGTGGTAGTGACGTAAATAAAGAAGATTTAACTAAAGAATACGTGGATAAGCGAACTATTATTATTAGTCTTGTCCACAATTATTCAAATTATCGTAAAGTAAATATGAAAGTTCTTGGTCAACGTAAAGAAACTATTGGTAGTTCTATTACTTCTTGCCGAGTTCTTTCTTCCAATGCTGGAGAAGTAAATGCTTATTTTCCTACACTTGTAGGTCTATCACCTAATCATGCTGATTTTACAAGTAGAGTTAAAGCTTGGCTTAGCAACATTCAATTTGTTGTAAATGAGAATGATGTTCCTTTGGACATTTCTTTTGTTTATAACACAAAGAAAGATTATCTTGATTTCAAAAAGAAAGAAGATGCTATTGATGAAGAATATGCAAAAGTAGATAGAAGTAATCTTTCTGCAATCAAAGAAGGTATTAAGAGGCGTGTAGATGCTCTCAATACTCTTGAAAGCGAAAAATATAAGATTGGTCATCCAGTAAATCTTGAGCAGTATATTATTTATCGTCATTGTCTTCTTTATAG
>CAMGAM010000020.1 GCA_946007485.1 uncultured Mycoplasmatota bacterium | reverse complement strand
AATTTGTTCTTTAGTAATAGTTTCTTCTTCAAGAAGAGTTTCGGCAATTAATTTAAGTAAATCTTGATTTTCTTTTAGAATTTTTTTGCTTTTTTCATAGCAACTATTTATGATACTTCTCATTTCTTCGTCAATTTCATGAGCTACGATATCAGAGAAATTTTTGTTTTTGTTATAGTCTCTTCCTAAGAAAGTATTTTCAGATGGTTCATCTAACATCATAGGTCCTAAGGAACTCATACCATATTCAGTTACCATTTTTCTAGCTATATTAGTAGCTTTTTTGAAGTCATCATGGGCACCAGTAGTAATTTCATTAAATGTTATTTCTTCGGCAACTCTACCACCAAGTAAACCACATATAGAATCTAATAATTCTTTCTTAGTGTAGTTGAAGGTATCTTCTTTTGGAGTCATCATAGTATAGCCACCTGCATGTCCTCTAGGAATAATAGTTATCTTTTGGACTTCATTGGCACCATCTAATTTAAGTCCTAAAACAGCGTGTCCTGCTTCATGATAAGCAACTAATTTCTTTTCTTTATCAGTATATTTTCTGGTTACTTTTGCTGGTCCCATTAATACTCTGTCGGTAGCTTCATCAATTTCTGACATAGTGATAGCTTTTTTGTGTCTTCTGACAGTTAAGAGAGCAGCTTCATTAAGCAAGTTTTCAAGATCAGCTCCAGAAAATCCAGGAGTTCTTTTAGCAAGATTATCAAGAGTAACAGATTTATCTAATACTTTATTTTTAGCATGAACAGCTAAAATTTCTTTTCTAGCTTGTTTGTCAGGAAGTGATACAGTTACTTGACGGTCAAATCTTCCTGGTCTTAATAATGCTGGGTCTAAGACATCTGGTCTATTGGTAGCAGCAATGATTATGATTCCTTCATTAGCACCAAAACCATCCATTTCAGTTAATAATTGGTTAAGGGTTTGTTCTCTTTCATCATGGCCTCCACCTAAACCAGCACCTCTTTGACGACCTACGGCATCAATTTCATCGATGAATATTAGACATGGAGCATTCATTTTGGCTTGTTTGAACATATCTCTTACACGAGAAGCACCAATACCAACAAATAATTCTACAAAGTCAGAACCACTGATGTAGTAGAATGGAACTTTTGCTTCACCAGCAACAGCTTTAGCTAAAAGTGTTTTACCTGTTCCTGGAGGACCTACTAAGAGGATACCTTTTGGAATTCTTGCTCCCATGCTTTGAAATTTCTTAGGATCTTTTAAGAAATCAATTAATTCTTGAACTTCTTGTTTTTCCTCAGTTAATCCAGCAACATCTTTAAAAGTTGCAGTTTTTTCACCATTTACTAAAACGGCTTTGCTTCTTCCGAAATCCATTGATTTACCACTTGATCCAACTTGACGAGTAAATAGCCAAATCATGGCACCAGCAAGTAATAACATTGGTATGTATTCGAGCAATGCATACCATGTAGAAGTATCAGAATCTCTTTCTACAGTTAATTTAAAATCTTGAGTTTCTTCAGCAGCTACTATTTTTTTCATGAATTCTTCAGATACTGGCAAATATAATTTAAAACTTTCAGTTTCTTTATAGTCTTTTAATTTACCAGTTATTTCATAGTTTTCTGATCTTACTTTATTAACAATAGTAATTTCAGTTATTTCATTGTTGTTTAATGCCTCCATGAATTCACTTGCACTTAGTTCATTGACGATACTTCCTTTAATGTTTACAAGGATCATACATGCAATAATAAACATAAGTAAGAATACATAAGGCATTAAATTATTTCCTTTTTTCTTCAATTTTATTTCCTCCTTTTTTATAACTAGTTAGTATTATATCACATATTTCATTTTTTTTAACATTATATTTAGATTTTTTTAGATAAGGTATCCATAATACGTTATCATTTGAGTCTACCAAAATTGGATATGTAAGTCTATCATTTTTAGGAATTTTTTTTTCAATAAAGATATCGCTTATTTTTCTTTTGCCATTTAATCCAAGAACGTCAATGTAATCTCCATCTAATTTATTTCTAATGTATAAAGGTAATTTAATATCTTTGCTATTTAGTCGGCAAACGTCATTGCCATCACTGTCGTGCGATGCTACTTTTTCGATTACTATATTGTTAATATTAATTTTATCATTAAAAATTATCTTGAAATTTTCATTTGACTTATTATTGTCTTTTTCAAAATATATTTTATTATATATCTTTTTTGCATAGTAATTTTGTGGTAGTGAAATAATGGCATTTGGTTTTTGATTACTAGCTAGAGATATAATATTTTGAATATGTTTATCTTTAATAATATTGGCAGTATTTTGATATATATTGCTTAATATGTAAAAAATAATACTCTTTTTGATAAGTGAATGTTCTTTATTAAAAATATCTATATCGATGATATTGTTTTTGTAGAGATTTTTAATTTTATCTTGGGTAATTTCTTCAACATAGTTGTAGTATTCTTGCAAAGTGTCTGAGTATTTTAGAAATTTTAAATGTACTCTTTCATCTTCTTGCTTTAAAAGTGGTAAAATTCTTTTTCTAATACGATTTCTTGTGTAAACGGTTGATTCATTGCTATTATCGATAAAATATTTAATATTATTCTCTTCATTGTACTTTAATATATCTTTTTTTGTTAAACTAAGTAAGGGGCGTATAATGGTGTAATTATCTAGTTTTGAATATTTTTTAATACCAGCATATCCTTCTAGATTTGAACCACGAATAATTTTCATTAATATTGTTTCAATTAAGTCATCTCCATGATGGGCTAGAAATAGGGTATGTGAATGATATTTATTTAAAATTTGTTCATAGAATTCATATCTTTTAGTTCTTGCTTCAGCTTCAAAGTTATTTTTTTCCCATGAATCAATTTTTTTGCATTCAAAGATTATATTATTTTCTTTGCAATATTCTTTTAGATATAGTTCTTCTTCTTTGCTACTTTCTCTAATATTGTGATTTATATGAGTGCAAACGATAGATTGTTTACAATTTTTTTTTAAGAGATCTAGTAGTGCCATGGAATCTGGACCGGATGAGACTCCAACAATAAGATATTTATCGTTTGGAATATTCAAAGAAGTAATGAGATAATCTAGTTTCATTTTTGCCTCCTGACTCGTTTAGTATTATATCAGATTAATTAAGATAAGTAAATAAAATCGTTTATTTGTGGGAATATTTTTTATTTTTTAAGGGTTGCATAAAAACAATATTTAAAAAATGTTTATGAATAGAAAAATTAACAAAAACTTATTTTGCTCTTTTCATTTGGTTAAAAGTTTGATAAAATATATAATGATTATATATGACAGGTTTTTAGAACATAGACATAAGAGGTGAAGTAAAAATGGGTAAGATAATTGCAATTGTAAATCAAAAAGGTGGTGTAGGGAAAACTACGACTAGTATTAATTTGTCGGCCTCTTTAGGTGTTCTTGGTAAGAAAGTATTAATGATTGATCTAGATCCTCAGGGAAATGCGACGACTGGTGTTGGTGTTGATAAGAAGGGAATAGATAATAGTATTTATGAGGTTTTAACATTAAAATCTGATATAAAAGATGCAATTATTAAGACAAAGAGTGTAAATTTAGATGTTATTCCAGCATATTTAAATTTGGCTGGAGTTGAGATGGAGTTAATTGAGTTAGAGAGGAAATATCGCGATACTGATCAAAAAATTAATAGGGTTATGAGACTTAAAGATGAATTATCTAAAGTTAAAGATAATTATGATTTTATACTAATTGATTGTCCACCATCTTTGGGAATTCTTACAACGAATGCTTTAGCGGCAGCAGATTCAGTTTTAATTCCTGTTCAATGTGAATATTATGCACTTGAAGGGATTATGCAGTTAATTAATACGATCATGTTAGCACAAAGAAAGGTTAATCCTAATTTGGATATTGAAGGTGTCCTTTTAACAATGCTTAGTGTTAATACTAATTTGGGGCTTGAAGTAATTAGTAGTATAAAGGAATTCTTTAAAGAAAGGGTTTATGATACGATTATTCCAAGATTAATTAAATTAGCAGAAGCACCTAGTCACGGAAAAACAATTTTAGATTATGATCCTAGAGGAAAAGGAACTCGAGCTTATATTAATTTAGCTAAGGAGGTTATAGAAAGAAATGGAACAAAAGAATAAGGCTTTAGGTAGAGGTTTGGAACAATTATTTGCTAGTGAAGTATTAGATTTTGATTCTTTTGAATCTAATATTTTAGATTCAGCGGATCAGGATGATATTAAGCAGATTAAGTTAGATGAAATTAGATCAAATCCTTATCAACCTAGAAAAGTTTTTAATGATGAAGCAATTAAGGAATTGGCCGAATCAATTAAAAACTATGGGGTATTTCAACCGATTATTGTTAAAAAAAGTATTAAAGGTTATGATTTGATTGCAGGTGAGCGTAGAGTAAGGGCTTCAAAGATGGCAGGTATGGAGACTATTCCGGCAATTATTAGAGATTTTTCTGATGATATGATGAGAGAAATAGCTCTTTTAGAAAATTTACAACGTGAGAATTTAACTGCTATTGAACTTGCTTGGGCTTATAAAGGAATAATTGATAGTTTACATATTACTCAGGATGAACTTGCAAATAAACTTGGTAAGAGTAGGAGTAATATTACTAATGTTTTGGGGCTTTTAAGATTACCTTCTAGTGTTCAAGATATGGTGCTTGAAGGAAAACTATCAATGGGTCATGCAAGAGAGTTAAGTAAATTGGAAGATAAAGATCAAATTGTTAAATATGCTAAGGAGATTGTTGATTCAGGATTATCTGTTAGAGATGTTGAAAAATTATCTTCTGAATCTGCTGCTAAAAGAATAAATCCAATTAAGAGAGAAAAGAAGGATAATCAGTACGATTATATAGAGAGAGAATTGAGAGAAATTCTTGGAACTAAAGTAAAGGTGGGAAATAAAAAATTAGAAATTGGATTTGAAAATAGTAATGATTTAGATAGAATTTTAGAGATTATGAATATAAAGATTAATTAGTGATATGAAGAATATTTACAACAAAAGTTTTTATATAAAAGAATGGAACTTGTTGATAAAAAATATTCTTTTTTTTTTTAATTAAATAATAAGTCTTAAAAAAATGCTAATAGGGTTATAAAGATGATTGATATATTTGTTGTGATATGATTGTTATCGACAGGCAATAGTATTTTAGAAAAAAATGGTTCTAATTAAAATGTCAAAATTTTGGGTTTCAATTTTGTTGTGTAAGTTGTCTGTTGGGTAGTATAATTAGTGTGTAAGTGATTACTAGATTGTGAGGTGTAAAATGTTTGGAAATGTAAAATGGTTTAATAATGAGAAGGGTTATGGCTTTATTGATTATGCACAAGATGAGGATATTTTTGTTCATTATTCTGCTATTAAGCAAGAAGGTTATAAGACATTAACTGAGGGACAAAGAGTTGAATTTGATTTGATTGAGACTCCCAAAGGACTTCAAGCAATTAATGTTAGACCGGCAAGTTCAGAAAAAGTAATGTAGTTTGTTGATAATTTTGAAAGATGTAGATTATTTGATCTTTATAACTTTAGTGAATTAGGTATGTCTACTTAGTTTTATCTGAATTGATGAAAGTAAGAATTGTCTTTTGGCAGTTCTTATTTTTTGGAAAATTATATAACTTCATTTTTCTAGGTAGTAGATTTTTAAAAAGTTAAGTTTAAACATCATTTTATTTCTATTATTTATAGTAATTATCACTTATTTGGTTGACAAATCCCTTTAAAAGTGATATATTTTGGTTAGCACTGAGGTGTTTTTATTTTGAATGAATGTGGAGGTATTATGAAAAAGGAAGAGAAAAAGAATGTTTTTACAGATGTGAAGAAGGATACTGCTAAGAGAGAGAAATATGTGGCTGAAAGTAAGAAAACTGTTAAAAAGAAAGAAAAGGGAGAAAATATTTTTAAGAAGATTGGAAAATATTTTAAAGGTGTATTAAAGGAAATTAAGAGAATTAGATGGACTAGTGGAAAAGATTTAGTAAAATATTCAGTAGCTACGGTATTGTTTGTATTATTTTTTGGAGTATATTTTTATGCAATTGATTGGATAGCTTTGGTAGTAAGGAGTTTGGCACAGTAATGAAAAAAGAATGGTATGTTGTAAATACGGTAAGTGGTTATGAATATAAGGTAAAAGAAAAATTAGACATGATGATCAAGAATTCATCTGATATTCAAGAGAGTATATTTAGGGTAATAGTTCCTGAACAAACTATTGTTGAATACAAAGATGGAGTAAAAAAGGAAAAGGTAAAGAAAATGTTTCCTGGATATGTTCTTGTAGAAATGATTATGTCTGATGAAGTATGGTTCATTGTTAGAAATACTCAAGGAGTTACAGGATTTATTGGTTCTTCTGGAAAAGGAGCAAAACCAATACCATTATTACCTGAAGAAGTTGATAGAATTTTATCTAATATGGGTATGTCTAGAATGGATTTAGCAAATGATCTTGCTGAAGGTAAGAAAGTTAAGATTATTGATGGACCATTTAAGAATATGGTTGGAAAAGTTAGTTCATATGATTTAGAGAAGAAAAAGGTTGAATTATTGCTTGATCTTTTTGGTCAAGAAACTTCTGTAGAAGTAGAACTTTCACAAATTGAAAATTTAAAATAAAATAACTTGATTTTTATAAAAGATTATGGTATATTATTTGCGCGACTGTGTATTATTATATAGTTAGAGAATAAGTGGGAGGCTGCGGACGGCTATTATGACCACTCGCGAAAAAATAAACATTAATATTATAGGAGGTGTTTTTCGTGGCAAAAGCAATTACAAAGAAAATTAAATTACAGATACCTGCAGGAAAAGCAACACCAGCTCCTCCAGTAGGAACTGTTTTAGGACCAGCAGGAATTAATTTACAAGAGTTTTGTACTAAATTTAATGATGCTACTAGGGATAAAATGGGAGATGTATTACCAGTTGAAATTTCTATTTATGAAGATAGAACTTTCGATTTTGTGTTAAAGACTCCACCAGCTGCATTTTTACTTAAGAAAGTTGCTAAAGTTAAGTCTGGAGCAGCTAAAGGGGAAACTGTTGCTACTATTACAAAAGAACAACTTAAAGAAGTAGCAGAGACTAAATTACCTGATTTAAATGCTTATGATGTAGAACATGCAATGAAGATTGTTGAAGGTACTGCTCGTAACATGGGAATTAAAGTAGAAGAATAATCAATTATATAGTCCGCGGACCACAAAAAAGTGGGAGTGTTAATGACACAACCTCAGAAGGAGGAAATTATGAAGAAGAGTAAAAGATATGCTTCAGTATTAGAAAAGGTTGAGAAAAATAAACTATATTCAGTAGAAGAAGCTGTTAAGTTAGCTAAAGAAACTTCTAGTACAAAGTTTGATGAAACTATTGAAGTAGCAATGAATCTTAATTTAGATACTAAGAAAGCAGATCAACAATTAAGAGGTGCAATTGTTTTACCTAATGGTACTGGAAAAACTCAAACAGTTTTAGTACTTGCTAAAGGTGATCAAGCAAAGGCTGCTAAAGAAGCAGGAGCAGATTATGTTGGAGATATGGATATGATTGAAAAAATCGAAAAAGAAAGTTGGTTCGATTATGATGTAATTATAGCTACTCCAGAAATGATGCCTATGCTTGGTAAAATAGGTAAAATTTTAGGACCTAAAGGACTTATGCCTAATCCAAAGACAGGAACTGTAACTATGGATGTTGCAAAAGCTGTTAATGATACGAAGATGGGTAAAGTAGAATATAGAACTGATAGTTTTGGTAATATTCACGGAATTATTGGTAAGTCAAGTTTTGAAGAAGAAAAACTTGCTGAAAATTTAAGAACTTTTGTTGGAGCAATTTTAAAAATTAAACCAGCAACAGTTAAAGGAAACTATGTTAAAAATATATCTATCTCATCAACTATGGGTCCTGGAATTAAACTTGATTTAAATTCTTTTGACAAATAGTTAATGTTGATATATAATGATTATGAAAAAGAAATTATGCCAAAGACAGTAAGGACGAATGTTTAAAAATCTTACCGAGGAATAAAAATAATTAGTTTTTTAGTCCTCGTATGAGGACTTTTATTTGTGGCATGAGGAAAGGATGTGAAGTAAGTGGCAAATGCAAAGATTATTGAACAAAAAGCAGAGGTAGTATCTGAAATTAAAGATAGATTTGAAAATGCTAAATCTGTTGTAATGTTTGATTATCGTGGACTTAGTGTTGCGGAGGTAACGGAACTAAGAAGAAAGCTAAGAGAAAATGGTGCTGATTATAAAGTATATAAAAATACTTTAACTAAAAGGGCATTAGATGAACTTAATATTAACATGGATGAATATTTAGCTGGACCTAGTGCAATTACTTTTGGAACAGATGAACTTTCAATAGTGAAGATTTTAAGTGATTTTGCAAAAGATCATAATGCACTTGAACTTAAAGCAGGTATTGTTGAAGGAAAAGTAGCTGGCTTAGAAGACTTGAAGAGATATGCTGCAATTCCATCAAGAGATATGCTTTTAACAATGTTAGCTGCAGGTCTTATGGGAACTGTAAGAGACTTATCTATTTGCTTAGATTTATATTCTAAGGAAAAAGAAAATTAAAATAACAATAAAGGAGGAAATAAAAATGGCTAAATTAAATAAAGATGAATTTATCAGTGCTTTAAAAGAAATGTCAATTCTTGAAATTAAAGAATTAGTAGATGCTATGAAGGAGGAATTTGGTGTTGATCCATCAGCTGTAGCTGTTGCTGCAGGACCAGCTGTTGCCGCTCAAGAAGAAGGACCATCTAAGGTTAATGTTGTATTAACTGCTGCAGGACCTAATAAGATAGCAGTTATTAAGATCGTTAGAGATTTAACTGGTTTAGGATTAAAAGAAGCTAAAGATATCGCTGATAATGGTGGAAACGTTAAAGAAGGCGTTGACAAAGCTGAAGCTGAACAACTTAAAGCACAATTTGAAGAAGCTGGAGCTACTGTAGAACTTAAGTAGTTATAGGAATCTAGAAATAGATTCTTTTTCTTTGGAAAATTTTATAAAATGATTTAATATTATTAATTATTATGATATACTTAATATAGTAGGTGGTGTAAAGATGTCTAAATGGGATAAAGAATATATTAAATTATGTAAAAAAATATTAAAAGAAGGGAAAAGAGTAGAAAATAGAACTGGGATTGATACGATTAAGATACCGGGATATTTTCTTGAATTTGATTTATCTAAAGAATTTCCAGCGCTTACAACTAAACAATTGTTTTTTAGACAAGCCATTCTTGAAATGTTATGGATTTATCAAGTTCAATCAAATGATGTGAGATGGCTTCAAGAGAGGAATGTTCATATTTGGGATGAATGGGAAATTCAAGAAGATGGAAAATGGTATGCTAATCAGATGGTACCTGTTGGAAATGGGACTTTTGCTAAGCAAGATATTGTAAAAGATTTTGGGGTAGAGTGGGCTCATACGATAGGAACAGCTTATGGATATATAAATAAGAAATTTAAAAATACTCAAAGGCTTATAGATACTTTGAAAAATAATCCCAATGATAGAAGAATGATTATGTCTTTATGGCAAGATGATTATATAAGTACAGCAGTTCTTCCTTCATGTGTTTGGTCAAGTGAATGGGATGTGACTGATGGAAAACTTAATTGTTATGTTCATCAGAGAAGTTGTGATGTTCCTCTTGGATTACCTTTTAATGTGACCCAATATGCAACACTTCTTTGTTTGCTTGCACATTGTACAGGACTTAAACCTGGTAAAATGTTTTGGTCAATAAAAGATGCTCATATATACGTTAACCAGGTGGATGGTATTAAGGAACAAATAGAGAGATATGAAACTTTACCTGATTTGCCAGCACCTAAATTATGGATTAATCCAGAAGTTAAAGATTTCTTTAAGTTTGATAATTCTAAGGATTGTAAAGATATTAAGGTAGTTGATTATAAACATTATGGAAAAATTACTTTTCCATTAGCTCAATGAGGTGATATATAGATGATTAGTATGATTTCTTCAGTTGGTAAGAATGGTGAATTGGGAAGAAAAAATGAACTTATTTGGCATATTCCTAAAGATATGAAATTTTTTAAAAATACAACGATGGGTCATGTGGTGGTAATGGGAAAGAATACATATGAATCATTACCTGGTGATTTACCTGGAAGAAAAATGGTTGTTTTATCTTTTGATAAAATTGTAGGAAATGTGGAAACTGTTTATTCAGTGGAAGAAATATTGAATAAATATTTAGACATAGATGAAGAAGTATTTATTATTGGTGGAGCTTCAATATATAGTCAATTTATAAAATATGCTAATAAATTATATTTGACAGAGATTGATGATGAGTGTAGTGATGCTGATACATTCTTTCCAGAATTTGATAAAAATGAATGGAATAGAGAAGTATTAGATATGGGAAATCATAATGGTATAAATTTTGAAATGTGTAAGTATGTTAGGAAAAGTTAATGTGATATAGTCACGTTAATTTTTTTTAGATATTAATTTTACTTAAAAGCGTGAAAAATATGACAAAAATTAAATATTTCGTTGACTTTTTACTTTTTAGGTGCTAGTATTATATATTGGTAACACGTCTTTTTATGCGTGCCATCTTTAAAAAATTAGGTATTGGGGTGAAATGTTAATGGCTTATAAATTAAAGCAAAGTGGCGATTATAGAAAAAGAAGAAATTTTTCTATGATTAAAAATTCATTAGAACTTGACGATTTATTACAAATTCAAAAAGAATCATATCAATGGTTTGTGACAGAGGGGGTTAAGGAAGTACTTGAAGATTTTTCTCCAGTAGAGAGTTTTTCTGGTAGTTTGTCATTAGAATTCAATGATTATGTATTTGATACACCTAGGTATTCAATAAAAGAATGTAAAGATAGGCAAATTACTTATGCAGCTCCTTTAAAAGTTCAAACAAGACTATTTAATAATGAAACTGGTGAAGTAAAGGAACAAGAAATATTTTTAGGAGATATGCCATTAATGACAGATAGTGGGACATTTGTTATTAACGGAGCTGAGAGAGTTGTTGTATCTCAATTAGTTAGATCACCAAGCGTTTATTTTTCTAGAGAAGTTGATAAAAATGGTAAACCAGTATTTGCTTCTAAAGTTATACCTACTAGAGGTACTTGGTTAGAGTATGAAACAGATGCTAAAGATGTTTTATATGTAAGAATTGATAGAACTAGAAAGGTTCCTCTTACAACATTACTTAGAGCATTTGGATTATCTAGTGATAAAGATATTTTAGATTTGTTTGATAATAATGAATATTTAAAAAATACTATTGAAAGAGATTCAACTAAAAATACAGATGAGGCTTTAATTGAAATATATGAAAAATTAAGACCTGGTGAACCTACTACTTTAGATAGTTCAAAGAATCAATTGATTACAAGATTTTTTGATAATTTTCGTTATGATTTAGCAAAAGTTGGTAGATATAAATTTAATCAAAGATTAAATATTACTGATAGATTAGTTGGTAAAGTTTTAGCTCAAGATGTGGTAATTGATGGTGAAGTTAAATTTACAGATGGGACTTTACTTACTAAAGAAGTAGTAATGGAATTAGATAAATATTTAAAAGATGGATATGGAATGGTTGAAGCAAAAATTAATACTGATTTAAATGATAGTGGAATGATTCAAGTATTATATGTATATTCGCCAATAAATCCTAAAAAGAAAGTTAAAGTTATTGGTAATGATCAATCACTTACTGTTAAAACTTTGACAATATCTGATTTTTATGCTTCTGTTTCATATTATTTGAATTTAATGGATGGGATAGGACATGATGATGAGATAGATCATTTGGGTAATAGAAGAATTAGACAAGTAGGAGAACTTTTACAAAATCAATTTAAGATTGGTTTTAGTAGAATGGAGAGAGTTATTCGTGAGAGAATGACAACTCAAGATATGGAAACAGTAACTCCTAAAACTTTGATTAATATTAGACCGGTAACAGCTGTTATTAAAGAATTCTTTGGAAGCAGTCAGCTATCACAATTTATGGATCAGGTTAATCCAATTGCTGAGCTTACTCATAAGAGAAGATTATCAGCTTTAGGTCCTGGAGGATTATCTAGGGATAGAGCTGGAGTTGAAGTACGTGATGTTAATGCTTCTCACTATGGTAGAATTTGTCCAATTGAATCTCCAGAAGGACAGAATATTGGACTTATTACATCACTTGCTAGTTATGCAAAAGTTAATGAATATGGATTTATAATGACTCCTTATCGTAAGGTAGAAAATAGAAAATTAACTGATCAAGTAGATTATTTAACAGCTTCTGAAGAACAAGATTTTTATATTTCTCAAGCAACAGTTAATGTTGATGACGATAATATGATTACTGATAGTACAGTATCTGGTAGATTTAATGGTGAAAATGTAATTATTCCTGTAGATAAGGTTGATTATATAGATGTTTCTCCACAACAAGTAGTATCTATTACAACTAGTTTAATTCCATTCTTGGAACATGATGATGCCACTCGTGCTTTGATGGGTGCTAACATGCAACGTCAGGCATTACCACTTTTAACTACTGAAGCTCCTTATATTGGAACTGGTGTTGAATATGTGGCTGCTAGAGATAGTGGTGCAGTTGTTGTAGCTAAGGCAGATGGAATTGTTGAATATGTCGATGCTAAAAAGATAGTGGTAAAAAATGCTAAGGGAGAAGATACTTATTATTTAACAACGTTTGAAAGATCTAACCAAGGTGAAACTGCTAATCAATCTCCAATTGTTAGAGCAGGAGATAAAGTTAAGAGGGGACAAATTATTGCCGATGGACCAAGTACTGATAAAGGTGAACTTGCATTAGGTAAGAATGTTGTTGTAGCTTTCATGACATTTAATGGTTATAATTTTGAAGATGCTGTTATTATGAATGAAAGATTAGTTAAAGATGATGTTTATACTTCTTTACATATTGAAGATTATGAAATTCAATGTAGAGATACAAAACTTGGGCCTGAAGAGATAACTAGAGATATTCCTAATGTATCTGAAGATGCTAGAAAAAATCTTGATGAAAATGGTATTATTAGAATTGGTACTGAAGTTAAAGAGGGAGATATTCTTGTTGGTAAAGTTACTCCAAAGGGAATGGCTGATTTAACGAGTGAAGAAAAACTATTACATGCAATTTTCGGAGAGAAAACTAGGGAAGTTAGAAATTCTTCACTTACAGTTCCTCATGGCGGCGATGGTATTGTTCATGATGTTAAAGTATATACAAAAGCTGATAATGATGAAATGCCTAGTGGCGTTAGTAAGGTTATTAGAGTTTATATAATTCAAAAGAGAAAGATTCAAGTTGGTGATAAGATGTCTGGTCGTCATGGTAATAAAGGTGTTATTTCGCTTATATTACCACAAGAGGATATGCCTTATTTACCAGATGGTACACCAGTAGATATTATGTTGAATCCACAAGGTGTTCCTTCTCGTATGAATATTGGACAGATACTAGAACTTCATTTAGGTATGGCTGCTAAGAAACTTGGTGTATATGTAGCAACACCAGTATTAGATGGGGCTAAGCAAGATGATATAGCTAATATGATGGCAGAAGCTGGAATGGAACCAGATGGAAAAACAATTTTATATGATGGTAGAACTGGTGAACCATTCGATAATCGCATTAATGTCGGAGTTATGTATATGATTAAATTACATCACATGGTTGATGATAAATTACATGCGAGAGCGACAGGACCTTATTCACTAGTAACACAACAACCACTTGGTGGTAAAGCACAATTCGGTGGCCAGAGATTTGGTGAAATGGAAGTATGGGCTTTGGAAGCATATGGTGCTTCACATGTACTTCAAGAAATTCTTACTTATAAATCTGATGATGTGGTAGGAAGAGTAAAAGTATATGAATCTATTGTAAAAGGTCAATCATTACCAGAACCAAGTATTCCAGAATCATTTAGAGTATTAATAAAAGAATTCCAAGCATTGGGACTTAATATATCTGTTATTAATAATGATGATGAAGAAGTTAGTATTTGTGAATTAGAAAAAGAAGATGATGATGACGATATGCCTATTTCAGAAGAAATTCAAAAACCAGATTTATTTGCAACTGAAGAAGATTTAGATGATGAAGAACTTGATGAAGATGATTATGAAGATGATGATGATGAACTGGATGATATTGATTTACCTTTAGAGTATGGAGATGGACTTGAAACAAATGATTTTGATGATATGGGAGGTGATTTCTAATGTTAGAAGCTAATAAATT
>CAMGAM010000019.1 GCA_946007485.1 uncultured Mycoplasmatota bacterium | reverse complement strand
AAGTCCTTTATATTCTTTAGTGTTTTTATATTAATATTAAACATAATTGATAATTATTGCCTAAAATAATAATACCAAAAAATAAATAATTTACTTCTATATCAACTAGTGATATAATATTAACCACTCGGAAACAATGGAGGAAATTATGGATAAAAAAATATATTTACATGGGGTATCACCATCCAGTAATTACAATTCATCCCTTACTTTATATACTTTATCAAGAATATTACAATCAAGATATTTATTGTCATTAAGACTTCAAAAAAAATCTTCTAAAAATGGTTTTAATGGCCTTGATTATATATCACTATGTGATTATGAAAAAAGATTTGAAATTAATTCAAATACTGAAAATTCCATACTATCAAGCAATATTGATGGATATAATGCCTTTAATTATTATATTAGATATTCCCTTTCATTAGTATTTCCTAAAAAAGAATTAGAAGTTATTATTCCTAAAATAATTGATACCCCTATTACAACTAAAGAAGGATTTATTAATATGAAAATACTTGGAGAAAGTACCAATGAAAGATATTCTGATATGCCAGATGAAGTTCAAGTAAAAGATTCAATATCACTAGACAAAATGATTGGATTAACCTATCCAACTCACCAACTATACACTGATCACTTATCAGAAGAAAAAAATATTAAATCGATTATCAAAGATTTAAATAAAATAAATCAATTACTAGCAAAATATGGATATAATAGCAAAATATTTGATATTGATACCTTCGAAGAATTATCAGATTATACCAGTGTCAAAAGATTAATTCATCAAAGAAAGAAATACTACTAAAAATCCATTAAACATGAGATTCAATTATCTTTCTAACATCATTAATAGCTTTATCTAAATCATCATTCACAACTACATAATCATAAAAATCAACTTGTTCCATTTCCATTTTTGCAATTTTTAATCGTTCGTTAATTTTATCTATTGTTTCAGTTCCTCTATCTACTAGTCTTCTCTTAAGTTCCTCTATTGAAGGCGGAGCAATATATATAAGTAAAGCATCACTAAATATTTTCTTTATATTTTTAGCTCCATTAACATCTATCTCTGAAAAAATATTTTTCCCTTGGTTAATTTTATCTAATACAAAAGATTTTGAAGTTCCATAATAATTTCCATTATAAAAATTATATTCAAGTAAATCACCCATTTGAATCATTTTCTCAAATTCTTCTTTTGAAACAAAATTATAGTTTACTCCATCTATTTCCCCTTCTCTTGGACTTCTTGTCGTATAAGATACAGAATACTCGGCATCTAATTCTTTAATTAATATATTACAAATTGTTCCTTTCCCTACTCCTGAAGGCCCAGATACCACAATAAATTTTCCTTTTTTCATAATCCACCTCTTATACTAAGTATAACAATCTAAGAAAAGATAATCAACAATAATATGCATTATTGACACTAAAATAATTACATACTAAAAAGCATAATTTTCCCAAAATAACACATATTTTTCTATTTAAAAATCATTTACATAAAATCTATAAAATGATATAATTATTAATAACTTAAGGAGGTAATTATGAAATTATATAATACTCTAACTAAAAAAGTGGAAGAATTTATTCCCTATAATGAAAAGAAAGTAACTATGTATACTTGTGGGCCAACTGTTTACCACTATGCTCACATTGGTAATTTAAGAACCTACATTGCTGAAGATATTTTAGAAAAAACTCTTAATTATCTTGGATACAATGTAGACAGAGTTATGAATATTACTGATGTAGGTCATTTATCAAGTGATGCTGATACTGGTGAAGATAAAATGGTTAAAGGTGCTAAAAGAGAACATAAAACGGTATTAGAAATTGCTGCTTATTACACTGATTGTTTTAAACATGATTGTGAAAGATTAAATATAAAATGGCCTGATACTGTTGTTCCTGCTACTACCTTAATACCAGATTATATTAAATTTATCGAAGGACTTTTAGATAAAGGATATGCTTATCTTGCCTCAGGTAATGTCTATTTTGATACCTCAAAACTAGATGATTATTATAAATTAACTAACCATAATGCTGAAGAATTATTATCTGGTGTTAGAGATACTGTTGAAGAAGATACTAATAAAAAGAATAAGAATGATTTTGTTCTTTGGTTTACTAAATCTAAATTTGAAGATCAAGAATTAAAATGGGATAGTCCATGGGGCTTAGGTTATCCAGGATGGCATATTGAATGCTCTTGCATTTCCCTAAAATATCTTGGCGAACATTTGGATATCCACTGTGGTGGAGTTGATAATATCTTCCCACATCACACAAACGAAATTGCCCAAACCGAAAGTTATATCGGACACAAATGGTGTAATTATTGGGTTCATACTGAACATTTAAATGATTCTACCGGTAAAATGAGTAAATCAAATGGTGAATTTTTAACCGTTGATTTACTTGTAAACAAAGGATATAATCCTCTTGCCTATAGATTATTCTGTCTCCAATCACATTATAAAAATCAATTAGTGTTCACATATGATTCACTAGATATTGCCAGCAATACTTACAACAAATTATTATCTAAAATTAAATTGGTAAAAAAAGATGACAGTGTCATTGACCAAGAATCTTTTGATAAATATAATGATGAATTTAAATCTGCCCTTGCAGATAATCTTAATACTTCAAATGCTCTAACTGTTTTATATGATGTCCTAAAAAGTGATCTTAACAATAATACTAAATTATCACTTATCGAATCATTTGATAAAGTTCTGTCTCTTGATTTGTTAAAAGAAGACAAAATAGACGAAGATTTAGTATCTTATATTGAAAAAATGATAGAAAAAAGAAAGATTGCAAAACAAAATAAAGATTATGAATTAGCAGATTCGATTAGAAAAGAATTACAAGAACAAGGAATTATCTTAAAAGATAGTCGTGAAGGAACCACTTACGAGGTGGTTAAATAATGAATTATAGTAGCTACCTATTAATAGATTATGGTCTCCCACTACTTGGTGTTTTAATAACTGCCCTAGCTCAATTATTTATAAATAGAAGTTATAATAAATATCGCTTGGTAGAAACTAAGAAAAAAATGACTGGCGCTGAGGTAGCAAGAGCGATTCTCGATGCCAATGGACTGAATAATGTCAATGTTAGAAAAATTTCAGGAAAATTAACAGATCACTATGATCCAAAATATAAAGTAATTAAATTATCAAGAGAAATATATGAAGGCGACTCTATTGCTTCTGTATCAGTCGCCGCTCACGAATGTGGACATGCCATTCAAGACAAAGATAATTACACTTTCCTAAGAATTAGAGCTTCTCTTGTTCCAATTGTCAACTTTTCATCTAAATTTGGATATATTGTTGTCCTTATTGGCTTAATCTTTAACATCATTGGCCTAGCTAAATTTGGCATCTTTCTCTTGCTTTTAATCTTGCTATTTCAATTAGTAACCCTACCAGTTGAATTCAATGCTTCATCCAGAGCAGAAAGTCAATTATTAAGTTTAAATATTTTATCAGATTATGAACAAGATGATTCTAAAACTATGTTAAAAGCCGCTGCCTTTACGTATGTTGCAGCTCTTATGTCAACACTCCTACAAATACTAAGATTAGCTCTAATAGTTGTAGGACGCGATGATGATTAAAAAAACAACTTACTGAATAACCCTCAGTAAGTTTTTAATTACTTTACATATCATAATTTAAAATCAAAATCTGGAATAAAACTCTCGCTAACCGTCCCCTCTTCTTGGATAAAAGCATTCCTAATTCCTAGACTCCAAGCAAAATCAATAATCTCATCATATACCTGACTACTTACTCTCTTATTGAGTTCTTGATATTTACACATTCTAACAGGTGTATACTGATTCATAATACTATAAAAAACTCTATTTCCATACTCATCATATAAATATTTTAAAATTTTCTTACTATCAGCTTCCCTCTCAGGTAAAATTAAATGCCTAATAATTACTCCTTCTAACATATTACCATTCTTATCAAATACACATTTAGGTTTTTGCCTAATCATCTCTTTAATTGCTTCACTAGTATACATAAAATAATTGTCACATCTAGAATATTTCTTCGCATACTCATCATCATAATACTTAAAATCAGGTAAATATATATCTACTATTCCTTCTAGTAATTTAATTGTTTCTACCGACTCATATCCTGAACTATTATAGACAATAGGTATCTTTAAACCTAAATTCTTTGCCATCTTTAATCCATCAATAATTAAAGGAACATAATGACTTGGAGTAACTAAATTAATATTCGTAGCCCCCTTCTCTTGTAAATCTAAACATATTGAAGCAAATTTATCCGTATCTATCTCTACCCCGTTATTTAATTCACTTATATAATAATTTTGACAATACATACAACGTAAATTACACCCACTAAAAAATATTGTTCCTGATCCATTTTCACCAGTAATTGGAGGTTCTTCCCACTTATGTAAATAAGCCTTAGCAATTTTTATTTTATTGCCAGATCTACAAAAACCAATCTCTCCTTTATTCCTATTAACCATACATTTTTTAGGACATAACACACATTTATCTAACATACTATTCATACACATCACATACCCATTTTACCATAAATTTGACTAATTATATTTTTTTTATTATAATGATAATGGTGATTTGTGTGAAAATTTTAGATGTTAAATTATCTATTTCTGCCGTCAGAGCTAGTCAATTTCCACAAGATAATAAAAATGAATTCTTGTTAGTAGGCCGTTCTAATGTCGGAAAAAGTAGTTTTATCAATACCTTAATTAATCGAAAAAATTTTGCTAGAACTAGTGCTAAACCAGGAAAAACTCAAACTCTAAATTTCTATCTTATAAATGATTATTTTTATCTAGTTGATGCTCCTGGATACGGTTTTGCCAAAGTTAGTAAACAATTAAAAAATAAATTTGGACTCATCATGGAAGATTACTTAGAGTCAAGAGATAATCTTAAAATGGTTTTTATGTTAATCGATTTTAGACATAAACCAACTGAAGATGATGTTTTAATGTATAATTATTTAAAACATTACAATATTCCTGTCTCAATTATCTGTACTAAAGCTGATAAAGTAAGTAAAAACTCACATGAAAAATCAATTAATATCATTTCAAAAACGCTAGGGATTTCCAAAGAAGAACTAATTTTATTCTCAAGCGTTACTAAAATGGGTAAACAAGAAGTATATAGTAAACTAATTGAAACTTTAGAAATAAAATAAGGAGGTGCCCAATGAAAACCAAAACTGTTGCCTTAGTAGGTCGCCCAAATGTCGGTAAATCAACTATCTTTAATAAACTAGTAGGTAAAAAAATATCTATTATCGAAGATACCCCAGGTGTCACTAGAGATAGAATTTATGGTGACGTATCATATAAAAATTGTAAATTTCATTTAATAGATACTGGAGGAATCGATTTATCTGATGCAGATTTTAACAAGGAAATCATTGCCCAAGCATCTTTAGCCATTGATGAAGCCGATGTTATAGTATTTATCGTAGATGGAAAAGAAGAACTAAATGCTAATGACTTTAAAATTCGTGATATGTTAAAAAGAAGTAATAAAAAAATAATTCTTGCTGTCAATAAAATTGATAATGAAAAACGAAAGCAAGATATTTATAACTATTATGAATTAGGATTTGATAGTATCATTCCTATCAGTGGCGAACATAATTTAGGAATAGGGGAGTTATTAGATGAAATAACCAGTGATTTTCCTGAATATGAAGACGCTAATTTACTTGATGATAAAATTAAATTCTGTGTAATTGGAAGACCAAATGTTGGAAAAAGTAGCCTCGTTAATGCTATTGTAAATGAAGAAAAATCAATCGTTAGTAACATAGCAGGAACAACTAGAGATGCTATTGATACTCCATTTACCTATGATAAAGAAGATTATGTCATTATTGATACCGCCGGTATTAGAAAAAGTGGTAAAATCTATGAAAATATTGAAAAATATAGTGTTATTAGGGCGATGAAAGCTATCGAAAGAAGCAATGTTTGTGTTGTTGTCATAAATGCTGAGGAAGGAATCATTGAACACGATAAACATATTGCTAGTTATGCCCTTGAAGCCGGTAAACCTTTAGTTCTTGTCGTTAATAAATGGGACACTGTCAAAGACAAAAGCATTGCTGAATACACTAAATTGATGCGTAGTGAATTTAAATTTTTATCATATGTGCCAATTGTCTTCTTATCAGCTAAAACCAAAAAGAGAATTCATACTCTCATGCCAGAAATCAAAAAAGTTTATGAAAATTCTAAAAAAGAAATCAAAACTAGTGTTTTAAATGATGTTATTAGAGATGCAGTTATGTTAAATGCTCCTCCATCATATAAAGGAAAAAGATTAAAAATTTACTTTGTTTCACAAAAAGGAATAACTCCACCAAAGTTTGTTTTCAATGTAAATAGTAAAGGATTAGTTCATTTCTCATATGAAAGATATCTAGAAAATAAAATTAGAGAATCCTTTGATTTTGAAGGAACTCCAATCCAAATAGAATTTAAAAATCGTAACGAAGAATAGCACATCATGTGCTTTTTCTTTTATCAAATTAACAACTTAGACATATAATATAACATAAGGAGGAATAATGGGATTTTCAGATAGTTTTTTTAACAAAATAGAAAAGAAAACGAATGTTGATAAGGATACAATTTTATCACTTGCTGGTAAACTACAAAATGGTAATATGAAAGATAAAAATACTCTAAAAGAGGTAATTAGTACACTCTCAGAAATGACAGGAAGACCAGTATCAAAAGAACAAGAAGATAAAATTATTGATGCTGTATTAAATGATAAAGTTCCTACAAATATAGATAAATATTATGATTAACCAAAACTTCATCCGAAGTTTTTTTCTATGAATTATTTGACAAAATAAGCATATTTATTAGAGAAAAGCCTAATTTTTTCTTTACTTCTTAAAAATAATTTGCTATAATACGACTTGAGCGAAAGCACTATATTAAAGTAGACATATAAATAGTGCCTGCTCCTTGCCTGAAAAGGCCATAAGACCATAAGGAGGTGTAATAATGAGAAAGTATGAAATAATGTTCATCGTAAGACCTGATTTAGAAGAAAAGGCTGTAAAAGAAACTGTTAAAAAGTTAGAAAAAACTTTAACTGATAATAAAGCCGTAATTACTTTATCCAAAGAACTAGGACAAAAAGAATTTGCCTATGAAATTAAAGGATTCAAGTCTGGCTTCTACTTCCTATACAATATTGATTCAAATAGTGATAAAGCTATTAAAGAATTTGACAGAATTGCTCTAATCGATGAATCAGTTATCAGACATTTAATTCTAAATGTTGAAAAGTAGGAGGAAAAATGAATAAAGTATTTTTAATTGGAAGATTATCAAGAGACCCAGAATTAAGACATACCACTAATGGTACAGCAGTTTGCCAAATAAATGTTGCCATCAGTAGACCAGTATCTCAAGGAAAAGACCCAGAAACTGATTTTATTAATGTCACAGTCTGGAACAAACCTGCAGAAAATGTAGCAAGATATCTTTCCAAAGGAAGACAAGTGGCTATTGAAGGAAGAATTCAAACAAGAAGCTACGATAATAACGAAGGTAAAAAAGTATATGTCACTGAAGTAATTGCCAATAATGTAGAATTTTTAGGATCTGCAAATGATCAAAATAGGGCAGTACAATCAGCTCCAAGTGATAATCCATTTGATGTTGATATGCCTTTAAGTGAAACCACTTCTGTAGATAATGATCCATTTGCTAGTTTTGGTGAAAAAGTAGAAATTAGTGATAGTGATTTACCTTTCTAAAAAAGGAGGAATAAACATGGCAGAATTTCGTAAGAAAAGAAAAAAAGTTTGCTATATGTGTATTGGAAAACCAGTAGATTATAAAAATGTTGATGTTATTAGTAAATATATAAATGATTCAGGTAAAATTTTACCAAGAAGATTTACTGGAACTTGTGCTAAACATCAAAGACATGTAGCAGAACAAGTTAAATTAGCAAGATTCATGGGATTTATACCATATACAACAAAATAAGCATCAAAAGTGCTTTTTTTCTATATGTGTGTTATAATTAATGAAAGGAAAGTGATTTTATGAAAGTAATTTTTATCAAAGATTTAAAAAAACAAGGAAAAACTGGTGAAATCAAGGAAGTATCAGATGGATATGCTACCAACTATCTAATCAAAAACGGTTATGCCGTTAAATATACTAAAACCAGTAATGAAAGACTAAATGAAGAAATAAAAAATAAGCAACAAAAAGAAAAAGAAGCAATCGAAGAAGCCAACAAAATTAAAGAAAAATTAGCCAAAGAAAATATTGTTTTTGAAGTTAAAGCTGGTGTTGATGGTAAAACTTTTGGTAATATATCAACGAAACAAATTGAAGAAAAATTATCACTTCTTGGATATAAAATAGACAAAAAGAAAATTAAAACTGATTCATCCCTTAATTTAATTGGATGTCACTATGTAAAAATAGAACTTCATAAATCTGTAATTGCTGAATTAAAAATAACAATTAAAGAAAAATAAATTATTTTAACTCTATTCAGATAATAATGAATAGAGTTTTCTTTTCTAAAGAATTAGATGACATATTTGTCATTTTATAGTATAATCATATATAAGAAGTCATCTAATGACTTATAAGGTAGGTGAATATATGAATAAAGGATTACCTAACAATATTGATGCTGAAAAAGCTCTTATTGGTTCATTATTTTGGTCTAAATCATCTCTCCAAAAAGGTTGCGAAGATGTTGAAAAAGAATATTTTTATTTAGATAGCAATTCCAAAATTTTTGAAGTAATCAAAGAACTTTATCAAAAACAAATACCAATCGATGTTAATACCGTCACAACTGAATTAGTAGATCGAAATCTTCTAAATCAAGTAGGTGGCGTTGAATATTTATCAGAAATTATCAATAGTGTTGCAACTGGAGCTAACATTGAATATTATATTAATACTGTTACTGAAAAATATACTCTAAGAAAGTTAATTGAAACTGCTACCGCTATTGAAAAGAAAGCTAACGAAAATGAAGTAGATGTATCAGAAGCCGTAGAACTTGCTGAAAGAGAAATTTTAAATGTTGGCAAGACCAGAAGAACCACCGAATTTAGAAAAATTCAAGACGTTTTAAATAAAACCCAAGAAGATATTGAACAGTTAGTTAAAAATAAAGGAAGAATTACTGGATTAACTACTGGTTTAAGAGATTTAGACAATATTACTGAAGGATTACATGAAACCCAATTAATCATTATTGCTGCTCGTCCAGCTGTTGGTAAAACAGCCTTTGCCCTAAATATTGCCACTGCTGCCGCCAAATCAACCAAAAAGAACATTGCCATTTTCTCACTTGAAATGCCCGCCGAACAATTAGTATTAAGAATGATTAGTTCACTCGGCCAAGTAGACAACAAAAAACTTCAAACAGGACGCCTAGAAACCGAAGATTACCGAAGAATAAATGAAGCTATTAGCCAACTAGCAGATACTAATATTTATTTTCATGATGGTACTGCCACTACTGCCAGTGAAATTCAAGCTAAATGTCGTCGCTTATCCACTCAAGGAGAAGGTCTCGGATTAGTAGTCATCGACTATCTTCAATTAATTGATTCATCAGGTAAATATCAAGGAGCAAGACAACAAGAAATATCAGAAATTTCCAGAAAATTAAAGACAATGGCTCTTGAATTAAATGTTCCAGTCATTGCCTTATCACAGTTATCAAGAAGTGTTGAAAAAAGAGAAGACAAGAAACCAGTATTAAGTGATTTAAGAGAATCTGGAGCCATTGAACAAGACGCCGATATCGTTGCTGCCTTGCATGCTCCTGAACAAGATGTTCCTCAAACAGATGATTCCATTCCAAGTCCAATTCAATTAATTATCTTGAAACATCGTAATGGACCAACTGCTACGATTGATATGCTCTTTAAAAAGAAGACTTCAACTTTCTTATCACTAAAAAAGGATGGTGGTACTAATGAAAAGTAAAAAATGGACCTTCAGTATCATCACTGTCGTTATTATATCCATCTTAAGTATCTTTCTTCTAGGTTTTAAACTAACTATAAATAAAACTCCTAGTGAAGTATATGCTATTTATTTAGAAGGAAAAAAGATTGGAGTCGTTAAATCTAAAGAAGAATTTGATGAATATATAAATGTTCAAGAAGAAAAATTAAAAATTCAATATGGAGTAGATAAAATATATACCCCAAAAGGCGTTGAAATAAAAAAGATAGTTACTTATGACAATAAATATAATACCAATGAAGAAATATACAATATTTTAGTAAAACAACAAAATTTTACCATTAAAGGAATTATCATTGAAATTGAAAAAGAAGCATCTAATGATAATCAAGAAGATGAAGAAGAAAAGAAGACAGAGACCATTACAATTAATGTTATCAATAAAGACATTTTCGATGAATCTGTAGTTGATATTGTTAAAGCCTTTGTTGATAATGAAGAATATACTAAATTTATGAATTCTACGCAAGACCCAATTACTGATGTTGGTGAAATCATAGAAAACATATATATTAAAGAAAAAATTACCTATCGCGAAGGGTATATTTCTACCAATGAAAATATTTTTACCGATAAATCTCTTCTAACAAAATATCTTCTATATGGAACAACTGAAGAACAAAGTACCTATATTGTCAAAGAAGGAGATACAATAGAATCGATTGCTACCGCTAATAAACTAAATACTCAAGAATTCTTAATAGCTAATCCAGAATTTACCAGTGTTAATAATCTTTTATATGAATCTCAAAAAGTAGTTGTCGGTTTAATTGATCCTATTATCAGCATTGTTGTGGAGAAACACTCTGTCCAAGAAGAAGTATCTAAATATGCTACTGAAATCAAATATGATGATGAATTAATTATCGGATATTCTTATACTGAAAGAGAAGGGGAAGATGGTATTGATAAAGTCACCAGAAAATATCAATATATTAATGGTCAGTTAGTAGACGTTGCCATGGTCGGAAGCGTCGAAATTAAACCATCTGTAAGTAAAATTCTTGTAAAAGGAGATAAATATGTCCCAAATGTAGCCGATTTATCATATTGGGCATGGCCAACAAGTACTCCATATACGATTACTACCTATTATCAGTATCGTTGGGGATCATTCCATGCAGCTATTGACATATATGTCGGTTTTGGTTCACCAATTTATGCTGCCAATAATGGTACTGTTTATGCAGTAGGAGATGGCTGTGTTCGTGGAGCTACTGGCTGTAATAATACCAGAGGAAATTATATCATTATTAATCATAATGTTGGCAACTACTATACCCAATATATGCATCTAAATACAATTTTAGTAAAACCTGGGCAAACTGTTGCTAGAGGTCAAAAAATTGCTACTATGGGAAATACTGGATATGTTGTTCCTACACCGGCATATGGCTCATCATCATATGCAGGAACCCATCTAGATTTTGGAGTATGGAAAGGAATCCCATATAATGGTGGATACACCATTAATCCACTAAATTTATACTAATGAAAGTATCAGTTTTATCAAGCGGTAGTAAAGGTAATACTACCTATATAGAAACTAAAAATGCCAAAATATTAATTGATGCCGGCAATAGTAGCAAATATATTTTAGAAAAACTCCAAGAATTAAATGTCAATCCCAATGATATTGATGCCATCTTAATTACTCATATTCACGTAGACCATGTTAAAGGATTACCTGTCCTTCTAAAAAAAATTAATCCATGCGTTTACATGACCGAAAAAATGCATCCATATCTAGACTATATCGAAAATTACACCATTATTGAAACAGATACCATTACTATTAAAGATATTGAAGTAAATGTTATAAAAACATCTCATGATACTGATGATTCTGTAGGATATATTATCAATAATGAAGGTAAATCAATCGTATATATTACCGATACCGGATATATAAATCGAAAATACTTTGATCTCTTAAAAAATAGAAATATCTATATTATGGAAAGTAATCACGATGTCGAAATGTTAAATAATGGTAAATATCCTTTTGAATTAAGACAAAGAATCTTATCAGATAAAGGACATTTATCTAATTATGATTCAGCTAAATATTTATCTACATTTATTGGTAACAATACAAAATATATCTTATTAGCCCATTTGTCCGAAGAAAATAACACCCAAGAGTTAGCATATGATACCCTAAATGAGCGTTTAAATAAAGAAAATATCCATGTAGATAATATAATTATTGCTAAACAAAATCAAGAAACTGAGTTAATCAATATCTAACTCAGTTTTTAAATAATCTCAAAAAATTATCACATAATATTTACACAACTGTAAGCAAACTAAATTTTTCTTTAAAACCTTGCAAAATAACCAAATATATGTTATCGTATAGTTGAACCAAAAACGGAAAAAAACATAAAATATACAAGGAGGTAATTATGCCTAAAATTAAAATTGAAGGAGGTCATCAACTAACAGGAACAATTACTGTCGGTGGTGCAAAAAATAGTGTTGTTGCCCTAATACCTGCTGCTATTCTTTGTGATGAAACTGTCACGATTAGCAACGTTCCTAACATTACTGATGTTGATGACTTAGAAAAAATCTTAGTTCATTTAAATGCCAAAATTGAAAGAACTACTGGTGAAGTAGTAATTAATTCCAGTGATATTATAAATAAAGAAATAACTCAGGAGTTATCTAAAAAACTCCGCGCATCCTATTACTTTATGGGAGCACTCTTAGGAAAATTTAATCGTGTTGAAATGTATTTTCCTGGAGGATGTGCAATTGGAGCAAGACCAATAAATCTTCATTTGAAAGGATTTGAACTACTCGGAGCTAAAATTACTGAAGAAGATAATCACTTTATTATTGAAGCTGATAAACTAAAAGGAAATAATATTTATCTAGATTTTCCTAGTGTTGGAGCCACAATCAATATCATGCTAGCAGCTGTTAAAGCTAAAGGAAAGACTGTTATTGATAATGCTGCTCAAGAACCTGAAATTGTTAATGTTGCTACCTATTTAAACAACATGGGAGCCAAAATTAAAGGGGCAGGTACTAGTACCATTACTATCATCGGAGTTAAATACTTACATAAATGCTTCCATGAAGTTATTCCTGATCGTATTGAAGCCGGTACCTATTTAATCATTGCTTCACTCTTAGGAAAAAATTTAAAGATAGACAACATGATACCAAGTCATTTAGAAGCCTTGATTGCTAAACTAAATGAATGCGGAGTTGATATGGAAATTGGTATTGATAATGTTATTGTCAATAGCGTAAAAAAATATCGTGCTACTGATATAAAAACTCTCGTATATCCAGGATTTCCTACCGATTTACAACAAATCATGGCTACCTTTTTAACCCAATGTAAAGGACGTAGTGTTATTGAAGAAACCATCTATGAAAATCGCTTTCAAAATCTTGAATATTTAAATAAAATGGGAGCTAAAGCTAAAGTAAGAAAAGATAACCGTAAAGCCGTTATTAAAGGAGTCACCAAATTAAAAGGAACTGATGTCTCAGCTACTGATTTGCGTGGCGGTGCATCTCTATTAGTAGCAGGCCTAATAGCTGAAGGTTCAACCACGATTGATAATATCTCATATATCTTAAGAGGATATGATAAAATTATTGAAAAATTAACCAAAGTTGGTGCTAAAATAGAAATAATATAAATATTATTAAGTAGTGATTGCCATGAAAAAAATAATACCTATATTATTTCTTTTTCTATCTATCTTTTTATGCTACATAATATATAATTTAACTCTAGATGAAAAAATATATATTATGTCTCTTGGAGACAATATATCTAAAAATATGTATATTAAAGATATAGAAAATGTTTCTGAACATAATACTTATTTTACAAATAAAGATTATCGTATAGTCGATGTACTAAATATTATAAGATATAATCAAGAACTAAATATAGATAATAAACAAGTATCAATTCATCAAATATTAAAAAAAGCCGATATCATTATTTTATCCGCTGGTATGAATGATATCTACTCCAAACTAAATGATAATACTAAAAATATCTATACATATTCCAATGATATGATTAATAATATGGAATTGCTTCTTGATGAAATAAATCGCTATGATCATAGGCAAGTTTTCGTTCTAGGATATTATAATCCTACTGATAAACATGATGATATCTACACCTATCTAAATTATAAGTTAAAAAGAATTACTGATAAAGTTCACTTTACCTACATTGATCTATCAAAAATTTTCAAGAACAATCCTAAATACTTAGAAAAAAATGATAATTTTTACTTAAATAATGAAGGATATAAAGAAATAATTAAATTAATAGTTGAAAATTTAAAAAGGCACAGGTTTCTGCTTTTAATAGCAGAAATCT
>CAMGAM010000018.1 GCA_946007485.1 uncultured Mycoplasmatota bacterium | reverse complement strand
CTTGTATAATCTTAATAATTATCTATGCACCAGCTGATACTGAAAAAAGACCATTAATAAATGTCAAAAAAAGAAAGAGATTTAAAATACTAAGTACAATTACAAGTTTAATAATAACCTTCTTAATAATTTATTTTAATGATAAGTATATATCAAATTTTATGTTAATAGGAATGATCGAGTCAACAATAATGATATTACCTATTACTTATAAGTTATATGGACTACCATATAATAATTATAAGGATTATAGTAATATATAAAGCAAAAAGAATAAAGAAGGGAGGAATAATATGAAATTATTTTCTAGCATTATGGCTGTTCTTGGAGCATTTGTAGCTACAATTGGAACACAAGGATGTGTAATTTTTATAGCTGATGAACCTAAAATGCCTAAAAGCCTATTAAACAAATAAATTATCGTTATAAAAAATAGCTATATATTTAAATATAACTATTTTTTTATGACCATTTTTTTAATATATAAATCATCCGTAATTTCGGTCGAACTACTCAATTTATCATTGTTACTTATTATATTATTTACTAAAAGTAAACCATATCCTCTACCAGGTCCCTTTGAAGTTCTCCCAATCATCTTTTGATTAGCATTATAAGAATTAGATATTACAAAAATTATCTTATCATTATCTTGAAATACTTCAACTCCAATCACTTTATCTTTTGATTTATCTGCTGCTTCAATTGCATTATCCAAATACACTCCCAATATTTTTCCTATCTGATTAAAATCAGAACTATCTAAATCATTTAGAAAACTATTTTCAATACTCTTCGAAATACTTACACCAATCTTAATACCTTTATCCTGTGCTAAAGAAAGTTTAAAATAAAATAAACCTTTAATACCATTCGAAGGTAAATACTTAAGTTTGGCATAATCTGAATGATTAACCTTTCTATCATCATTAAGAATTTCATCGATATAACTAATAATTTCTGAATTTTTCTCCTTATCAATAATTTTTGATTTAATTGTTAAAAGTTGATTTTTTGTTTCATGTCTAAGCATTCTCTGATTATCAATTTCAGTTTCATATTTTTTTATAAAAGATAATAAATTATCATATTCATCAACCAACTTATTATTTTTATAAGCTTGAATAAAAGAACTAATTAATGCCAAAATCAAGACAAAAATACAAAATGAGCCTAAAAAAGCATTTAAAGTAGGAACAACTACACTAAAAGAATAATAAAATAAACACACAACACAAACAATAACTAAAATTGACATTAAAATCAATTTATTCTTTAATTTAACCTTAAAAAGTCTATTGATAATTTTTTTAAACAAAAATCCAAGTAATATAACGACAATAGATACACACAAATTTGAAATAAAAGTTCCTGCTAACTGTTCATAAAAAACACGCTTTCCAAAAATACAAACAAATAACAAAATTATAATTATATCAGATATTGCCGTAAATGTAATATAAAGAACTCCTAGAAGCAAAGATTTATAATAATCAAGGCCATAAACAATTTTAAATAAAAGAAAAAGCAATACAAAAGAAAGCAAACTTCTAATAACATTAACATCAAGAAGATAAAATGTTTCCAATAATACCGAAATTAATATAACAAATAAACACATAAGAATTTTATTAATGTTAATTTCTTTATTTAATACTATTTTACAAAAAATTACACTAGAAATCACAGTTACTAAAGAACCAATGTAATCACTCACTAATGCCCACACGTTCTCTTACCTCCTTCTTCTTTTTATTAGCAAGTAAGTTCGTAGAAAGGCCACATTTAAAAGTAATAACATTAGAACAAAAATCAACATTTTTAATATTCTCAACATTTACAAGACAAGACTGATGTGTCCTTACAAAACCAGCTCCTAATCTTGGCTCTATCCAATTAAGAGACTTAGCTATATTAAATTTACCATTTATTGTATAAATAACACATCTTTTAATTAAAGGTTCCTTCTCAATATAGCAAATATTTCCATAAGGAATTCTATAAACAACATGATTGTATGAGAAAATAAAAGTCCTTTGTCGATATAAAATTTTTAGAGAAGCCACGATATCATCTCTAAGTCTATCTTCATAACCCTTATATTTACAAATAAAATCAAGAACCATCAACCTAGAGTAAAAAACATCATTATGATATTTATCATAAGCCGTGACAAAAATAATAATACTATCAAAGTCATCTTCACGAATTCTAGAAGCAACTTCTATTCCTGAAACATCTTTCATTTCTACATCAAGAACATAAATCTTTTTCATACCTTTAGTATGAATTATATTATCAAGTGCATCAGAATAACTTTCAAACTTTAATATTCTATAATCTATATCACAATTAACTAACGCCCTATTAATGCCATTTATATTCTTTTTCATAAAGTTGCTATTATCTTCATAAACAATAACATTTAACACCTAATTATCACCTCTCACCAAGAACAATTATACTATTAATCGACATATTTCATCTATTTTGTTGCAATATTTACCAAAGTTGTTAAAAAAAAAGCTCTGAATGTAAGTTATTTGCTAACAAGCTCTAGAGCTTTTTTTAATTGATTATCATTATCTTCAATTGGATTATTTATATATTCTTCACTAAGTTCAACATAATCAGTTGGTTCAATTCCTACACCATCAATCCAGTTACCATCAGGAGTCAACCAATTTTCAACCGTATATTTTATCATACTACCATCTGATAATTTCTTAACTTGTTGAACTGTTCCTTTACCATAAGTCTTTGTACCTACTACAAATCCACCATAACTTTCTTTAATCACACCAGCTAATATCTCTGAAGCGGAAGCACTATTACCATTTACTAGTATTGCTATTGGATATTCTCTTTTAGCCAAAGTCTTATCTTTAGTAACTTCTCTGTCATCATTCTTCTGTATTTGATAAATTTTCTTTCCCCTTGGCAACAAGTAACTAGCTATATCAGTTACCGAAGATAAATAACCACCATTATTATCTCTAACATCAATAATTAATGAATCAATACCTTCATCTTCTAACTTTTCTAACTTATCTTTAAATTGTTTAAAAGAAACTGAAGAAAATAATGAAATATTTAGATATCCAACTTTTTTACCATTCGTTTCATATACCTCACTACTTATAGTAGGTACTTCAACGCTTCCTTTACTAAGTACGTAAGTTTTTTCCTCGTCATCTCTCACTATTACCATTGTAATCTTACCTTCAGCTTCATTTTTAATATACTCAGATAATTTCAATGACCCAGTTTCCATAGCATCATAAGAATCAACTTTCTTAATTACATCGCCTTCCTTAAGACCAGCCTTATCTGCAGGACCACCTTCATATACTGAGATAATTTGTATTCTATCTTCTAATTGCTGAATTGTGCAACCTATTCCTTCATATATCCCACTTACCATTTCATTAAAAGCTTCAGTCGTATCTGAATCGGCATAGCTTGTATATTCATCTCCAACACTAGCTACCATTCCAGAAATAGCACTATCAACTAATTCTTCCTTAGTGAACTCTCCATAATAATTATCAACTATCGTATCATATACATCGTAAAATTTAGACAATTCCTTTGATAATTTAAAATAATTTCTACCACCAGTACATATTGTCAAAATAGAAAAACAAGCAAAGGCACCAATAACTAACGATATTAATGTTATTGCAAAAACTTCAGAAAAAGAATAATTATTTCTATCAACACTAAAAAATGTTGTTATTCTATTCAAAAATTTACCAACCTTTGTTTTTCTAAATTTTTCTCTCTTTTTATTTCTTAAACTTCTTTTCTCTAACTTTATTTTTTTCTTTTCTTCTTTAATAATTTTCTTTGATTCTTGTATTTTTTTATTACTCTTATCCATAACTATTCTCCTAAAAATTAGTCTATCATACATTTATTTAAGATTCAATAAATTTTAAAAAAATAAGCTAATTTTACATAATTAATAAATTTAAAAACATAATAAAAATGGTGAAGTTTATGATAAATATTATAAATAAATTAAAAAAAGAAACTAATAATCAAGATACAATTATATATAGAAAGAAAAAAATTTTATTTAAAAATATCTATATTATTTTTAATGAAACCCTAATCTCATCAGATACCGTAAGCGATTTTATTCTAAGAAGTTTAAATAAAATAAAAGTTCCTACTTATAAAAACATTTTAAATAAAATATCTAACTTTAAATATAAAGAAATCAATACCTATGATGATGTATCTTACTATCTAAATAGTGGTTTTACTATTATTCTCATCTCAAAGGATAAATATCTAGCTCTAGAAACCAGAAAAAATTTATCTCGTGGCATAACTACTCCCACTACTGAAAATACTCCTCGTGGAGCACTAGATTCTTTTACTGAAAATATTGAAATTAATATTGGATTAATTAAAAGAAGAATAAAAAGTAATGATTTATGGATTAAAAAATATCGAATTGGCAGATATACCGATACATCTGTAGCTGTTTTATATATTAACTCTATTGCTAAAAAAGAAATTGTAGATAAAATAGACAAACTATTAAATAATATAGATATTGATGGCATAATAGCCTCTGGTATACTAAGAAACTTAATTGAAAAAGAAAATAAAAATGCTTTTCCTAATACTATCAGTGCTGAAAAGCCATATACTGCTGCTCGCTATTTACTCCTAGGGAATGCCATCATTCTAGTAGACAATGATCCATTTGCCTTAATTTTACCTGCCACATTAAATGATAATTTCATTTCTGAAGAAGATGACTATAATAAAAGTATTAATGTCTCTATTACCAGAATAATTAGATACATAACCTTTGCGATTACTCTCTTAACTCCAGGTATCTATATTGCCCTTACCACTTACAATCAGGAAATTATTCCTGTAGAATTATTAATAAGTATTGCTGCTCAAAGAAAAAATGTTCCTTTCTCGACCATTACTGAATGTATCTTTATGATATTATCTTTTGAAATATTAAGAGAAAGTGATTTAAAACTACCTAGTTTTGCTAGTTCAGCTATCTCAATTGTTGGTGCCCTAATCCTAGGAGAAGCCGCTGTTAGCGCCGGTATCGTCTCACCAATTATGATAATTGTCGTAGCCATCACTGCCATATCTTCCCTAATTTTCTCCGAACCAGAATTTACTAATGCTCTAAGAATTTATCGCTTAGCTTTTATGGTTGGGGGAGCTGTTTTAGGACTATACGGAGTCCTACTTGTCTTTATCTTCTTCCTAATAAACTTATCAAGTTATAATTTCCTAGGAATGCCATATTTAAGTCCATTTACTCCTCCAAACAAAAACAGATTAAAAGATAGTATCATTAAATTTCCAACAGTAGACATCAAAAAAAGAAATCCTTTCTTAACTAATAATATTACTAAAAGCACTACAAAAAAACCATATACGGAGGAACCATATGAATAAAAAAATTTTAATAATTATTATTCCCATTTTATTTCTCTTAACTGGTTGTTATGATTACAAAGAATTAAACAGCATCTCCATCTTAAGTGCCACTGAGATAAATAAAATTGATGACGAATTCATCGTATCTGCTCAAGCCGTAAATCCTCAAGCACCAGATAAAACATCCAACGCTCAAGCTCCATTTATTATCTATACCGGTAGAGGAAAAACTATTCAAGAAGCATATCGAAGCATTGCTAACGAATCATCTAAATTTTTATATTTAAATCATATTCAAATACTAATCATCAATGAAAAAATTGCTAAAGAAAGCCTAGATGAAATTGTTGACTATTTTATGCGAAGCTCCGCTATTAGAACTGAATTCTATGTCTTAATTGGAAGAGACGATAATATTTTAGATATCATAACTCCAATCAATGATATTTCATCCGCCAGTATCAAAGAAAGTATTGAAAACAATTTAAAATATCTAGGAACCACCTCCGATATTACATTTAATGAATTAGTTAGCATAATGCTAGATGAAAATGGTGAAATTGTGCTCCCATCCATTAAATTAATTAATGATTCTAAAGAAGGAGAAAATATTGAAAATACTGAAGAAACCAAAGTAAATACCAAATATGAACTATCAAATCTTGCTATCTTTAAAGATGATAAACTAATCGGATACCTAAATGAAGAACAAAGCAAAAATTATAACATACTCCAAAATAAAATAAATAATACGATTCTAACTTACGAATGTGATAAGGATAAATACATGAGTGTTGAAATAATTGATTCACAATCATCTATTGATGTAAGTAACAAAAAAGCCAATATCGAAGTTAAACTTTCCGGTAATCTTAATGAATATAATTGCAGTAAAAGCCTAGAAAATAAAAAAACAATTGAAAAAATTGAAAAAGAATTTGAACAAAAATTAACTGAAAGCATCACTAAAAACATAAACGAAGTAAGAACTGAATATAACTCAGATATTTTTGGCTTTTTAGATAACATTTACAAAAAAGATTATAAAACATATAAAACAATTAAAAACAACTGGTATAGTTCAAACTATCAAAGCCTTGAATTATCAGTAAAAGTAGACTTAACAGTTATTGCCAAAGGAAAAGTTATGGAGGCCATAAATGAAAAAAATCAATAATTTTGAAATATCATCACTAATCGTCATAATAACTGTAACTCTTTATGCTGGAATAAATCTAGGTATTCTAAAAGAAAGTACAGGAATAAATAGTTGGTTTACTGTAATTATCTCTAACATAATTGGTATTATCCCATTACTAATGTATCTATATATTTCAAATTATCAAAAAGATCTTCCAATAAATCAAAAAATAAATACCCTATTCAAAAAATGGGGAATCCCCATCAACATATTCTTATGTCTAATTTTCTTTACTTTATGTATGACTATCTTATATAACATTAATAATTATATCACTTCCCAACTTTTATATAGGACTCCACATATAGTCATTGCTATTTTACTAATGTCTTTATCTACCTATCATATAAGTAAAGGTATAGATTCGATCACCAAAGTAAGTTTTATTTTATTAGTATTCAATATTGTATTATCATGCATCGGTTTCTTCCCATTAGTACCAGATATCAACATTGAAAACTTCATGCCTGTTTTACAATTTGGAACCAACAAAATACTTCCAACTGCCATTAAACTTGCCAGTATAAATACTCTTCCAATTATATTGATATCTATTATTCCAAAAGAAAAATCAGAAAATTTTCAAAAATATAATAAAAATATCATTATTGCCTACCTAATAGGATGTATAATTGCCTTATCAATAATTATTCAAACATATGGAGTACTAGGAGCTAATCTTGTAAAACTATTTGAATATCCCGAATATATTGTTTATAAAAAAATAACTTTACTAGGTTTTCTAGAAAGAGTTGAAAATATTATTGCTAGTCAATGGATATCAGGAAGTTATATTTATATGACCCTAATAATCTATTATATTACCAGCAACATTAATATTAAAAATCAAACAATAAACAAAAAGAATACTATCATCAGTATCATTATTGCTATTATCTTAATAACTGTCAAAATTACTATATTCAAAAATAACACCATCTTTCACAGCTATACCAAAAAAATATTTCCATATATATGTATGTCGTTATTCTTATTTTACATTATAATATCAATTAAAATTTTTATAGAAAAAAGAAAAAAGAAATTGACAAGTCAATAATTTACAACCAATATCATAAGTGCTATAATGTACTTGGTGATATTATGTTTAGAAAAAGAATTGCTGTCTTATTCATTCATGGTTTTGTTGGTGGTAATTATGACTATAATAATTATCCAAATGAATTACAAATCAATAAAAAATTTGATGTCTTTACTTTTACTTTACCAGGACATGACAAATTAATTGTTAATAATGTCAAATATAATGAATGGATTGAATCAGCTGAAAATCAAATAAATTTCTTAATAAATAATAACTATAAAAAAATATACGTTATCGGTCATAGTATGGGTGGTGTCATTGCTACTCATTTAGCAGCCACTTATAAAGAAGTAAAAAAATTAGTTTTAGTGGCTCCTGCTTTTAGATATTTCTACTTCAAAGATGGTAAAGTCAATATCAAAAATATTAGTGAAACTATTAAAAATATGCCTGAGTTAATTAGAAGAATGGGAGCTGAAAAAGTAATTGAAAGAATCAGCAAAACCCCCATATCAACTATGTTAGAATTTACTAAACTAGTCAATGAGTATTCTAAAGAAGCAGAAAAAATTACCTGTCCTACATTAATTATTCATGGCCTTGATGATACCGTTGTTCCTGAAGAAGGAACCAACTATGCATATAACTCAATTAAATCTTCCTCTAACACTCTCATCAATATTCAAAAAGTAAATCATGATTGTTTTAGAGGTGAAAGAAATAATGAAGTTAAAAATATAATAACTAACTTCTTAGTTAAAAAGAATAAAAAGAAAAAAGAAACATTAAATATTTAATGCAATTCACGACATACTCCTGGATCTGGTTTATAGAAACAATGATTTTTAAATCTTCCAGCATATTGCTGATCCCACCAAGTACTAGCACAAGATGTACCAGTTGATGGAGCATAAAACCATAATGAATTAGTTGCTGGATAATAATATTCTCCTCGCAAAACTCTCTTTGCTAGGAGTTTTTCTTTTTCTGTTGGATTACCATAAAAAAGTGAACTATTAGTTCCAGAAAATCCCCCAGGACTTTGATATATCATCTTATATATAGTATCTATATTTTTAAAAGTCAAGCAATCAGCAATTACTCTATTAATACCTACATTTCCAACCATTAACATTCCAAGATTGCCTTCTCCTAAAGCTTCCGCTCTCATAAGCCTAGCTAAAAGTTCCATCTCTTTATCAGTATATTTAACTATCAATATCATCACCTAAATTATTATATGATTTTTAATCTTTTTTTTGATAAATTATTGCCATTTTACTAATTTTATGTTAAATTATATATGCAACCAAATTAGGGGATTAGTTAAATGGTATAATAATGGTCTCCAAAACCACTGTTGGGAGTTCGATTCTCTCATCCCCTGCCATTTATTTAGAAATTAGCGATTTAAATATTAAGTCGTTTTTTTAATAAAATTTAAAAATAGAAAAAGTTTAATTCATAAAATTAATGAAAAATGTTAAACTCACCGATTTTTCATTACAATAATTACTTAGAAATTTTTTTAAAATAAAAAAATCATTTTGGCATTTACAATAAAAAATAAAAATAAAGAAATTAACAATTATTATATTATATTCTTTATAAGATAGTAAGGATGATAAAATGGAAAAATAATATATGTGACTGGTAACTGGTCAAAAATTATGAGTGCAAAACAAATTTTAGAACCACTTGGAATTAAAGTTAATAATATTAAAATGAAAACAACGGAAATCCAAGCAGATACTGTTGAAGAAGTTGCAATGCACTCAGCAAAAGAAGCAAGTGATAAATTAAAATGTACTGTACTTAAAAATGATACAGGATTATATGTTGAAGCACTTGGTGGTTTTCCTGGTCCATACACTCACTATGTTGATGAAAAAATTGGTGAAGATGGTTTGTTAAAACTTTTAGAAAATGAAAATAATCGTAATGCCTGTTTTATAGAAGCATTTGCATACTGCGAATATGGTAAAGATCCAATAGTATTTAAATCAATAACCAAAGGAAAAATAGCAAGAGAAAAATCCGGTACTTATGGTTGGAGTTGGAATTTTATCTTTATTCCCGATGGATATGATAAAACTATGGGAAATTATTCTGACAAAGAAAGATGCTTAGTATGAAATACTGACGCATATCATGAACTTGCTGAATTTCTAAAAAACAATAAAAATCAATAAAAATAAAAGAAATAAAAATTTTTAAATTAATACTAAAAATTAAAAATTTTCATAAATAAGAATGAAAAATAGTTTAAAAATTACAATTTATATGATATATTTATATAGAAAGGAGTTTTATATCATGTACGATTTTAGTTATTACACACCAACCGTATCTTCTGGTTTTAGTGGTTCTATGGTCTGGACAATTATTTCATTCATATTAGCAATCATTGGAGGAATCTTAGTATATGTACTTTTCCTAAATAAGAATGAAAAAATTAATAATAAATTTTTAAGTTGGTTAAAAGATTTCTTAAGCTTTAAAACTTTATTATTAGAAACTATTTTAAAAGTCACCTATGTTATTCTAGCTATCTTTATTACTTTAACATCATTTAATCTAATTGGTACAAGTTTCGTAGGATTTCTTCTATATCTTGTTTTAGGTAATATTATCCTAAGAATAGCATATGAAGGTAGCCTAATGATAATAATGATTTGGAAAAATACCAAAGAAATAAATAAAAAAATGAAATAATACGGTCTAATTAATTTAATTTTTTAAGAAAAAATAGTTATTTTAAACACTAATAACTATTTTTTTATACTAAATATTATTTTCATGATATAATTGATTAGTAATATGAAAGGATAGATAATATGAAAAGTAAAAAAGAATTAGTAAAAATGCTTTTAAACAACAAACAACTAGAAGTAGAAAATTATGATGAATTACTCGAAATGTTAATTGATGAATCAATTGCTGTTGATACTGATAAAGAAGATAGTAGTAAACTAACATTTGGAGAAAAGTTAGCCGACAAAATAACTGCTATTGCTGGTAGCTGGACCTTTATAATTTCGTTTACCCTATTTCTAATACTATGGATTATTTTAAATATCTACATTCTTAAAAATGTCGATCCATATCCATTTATTTTATTAAACCTTGTTCTTTCCTGCATTGCATCATTGCAAGCGCCTATCATTATGATGAGCCAAAATAGACAAGCCAAAAAAGATAGTCTTCGAGGTAAAAATGATTATAAAACAGATTTAAAAAGTGAATTAATTCTAGAAGAACTACATGATAAAATAACTACTATAGAAAAAAATCAAAAGAAAATTATTGAATACCTAGAAAAAGAAAAAACGAATTGACTAAACTTTCAATTCACTTTTTATACTTCTTTAACTATCAATATCTGACCTATTGATAAAGTATTATTAGATAAATTATTCAATTCTTTCAACTTATCTACTGTTGTATTGAACTCTCTTGCTATACTATAAAGTGTATCACCAGATTTTACTACATATGTAGTTTCCTCTCCAATTGGTATTAATAATTTTTGGCCTATACTAAGCATATTACTTGATAAATTATTTAATTCTTTTAACTTATTAACTGACGTATCGAATTTTTTAGCAATTGAATATAAAGTATCACCTTTATCAACTATATAAGAATTATATGATGATAATCCACTAGGAACTTCTAATATCTGGCCTATTGACAAAGTATTATCTACTAAATTATTTAAATTCTTAAGTTCATTTACACTAATATTATATTTTCTTGCTATTGAATACAATGTATCACCTGCTTGAACTTGATATATATCTGTTTCTCCTATATCAACAGTTTTTGTTGGTATTTTAAGTACTTGCCCAACGCTAAGCATATTACTAGACAGATTATTTAATTTTTTTAGTTCAGTTACAGTAGTATCTAACTTTTTAGATATTGAATATAGCGTATCCCCAGATTGAACTTTATATGTATCAGTAATTACCGTACTAGGTGCTATATAAGGAATATTTTTATACTCAAGTATTGCTCTAATAACTCCTTCAGCTAAGTCTTTATAATTATTTTTCAAAAATTCAACATCTTTATCATTATCTATAAATCCATACTCTATAATTAATGGTTCTGTCTGACCAGTCTCTCTAAGAATATAATAATAATCTTTAGTTGTATCAGAAGGCAATCTTCTTTGATATATTCTTCTAGTAGTCTGACCTGTACTACCAATATTATTCAAAATCGAATTAGCTAATATAGAATTATTTCTAAGTGCATATATTACTTCAGCACCGGTACCACCTCCCGCATTTAAGTGATTAGAAACAACCACCACATTAGGATTATTTCCAAAAAAAGATAAAATCTTCTTAATTCTATCACTTGGATTAAGAGTCGTATCACTATCCCTAGTCAAATACACTGGTATACCTAATTCTCTAAATCTATCATACATATATCTACTTATAAGTAAATTGTATTCTTTCTCTAATAAATCTTTACCCACAGCCCCACTATCAACGCCGCCATGTCCTGGATCAATAACCACTCCAGAAAAATTACTATTCATAATAAATCACCTATTAAATTATATGCTAATATCAAAAAAAGGTTAAATCATTAAGAAAAGCAATCACTATAACAAAAAAATATTATAAATAAAGATTTAGATATAAAATTTAAAAAGCAATAAAAAAAGCCAATGCATTTTAACATCAGCTTCTATCTTATTTTTTATCATTTTTTTGGTTGCACCCACTATTTGACAAAGAGCCATTAAATTCCTTATCAATTTATAAAGAACACACTTTATCTTTTAAACTAACTTCTATTGTCCAGGATTTTTTCCTAAAGTAACTTCTACGCTTTGTTCTTTACCATCTCTATAGAAAGTCAACTTAATTTTTTCACCAACTTCATGTTTATAAAGTTCATATCTAAATTCAGCCAAAGTTCTTGTCTTATCATCATTTATCTTTACGATAATATCTCCCTTTTTAAGACCAGCCTTACTAGCAGGAGTTCCATCTTCTACCGAAATAATTGCAATTCCTTCATCCACTCCATCAGGAATATTAATTCTATTTTGCCATAAATAATATTCTTCTGTTAAATCTAGCATACCAATACCAAGATAAGGTCTGGATATTTCTCCACCTTCTTCAATCAAACTAGCATATTTAACAGCATCCTCTATTGGAATTGCAAATCCCATACCTTCTACTTCATCTTGTACAATTTTCAAAGAAATAATTCCTATTACTTTTCCAGAAACATCACATAAAGGTCCACCTGAATTACCAGGATTTACTGCAGCATCTATTTGTAAAACTTTCATATAATAATCAGATGTTGTACCACTTAAATTTACTTCTACCATTCTTTCTTTACCAGATAAAATACCCTTAGTAACTGTTCCTTTATAATTAACTCCCATAGGTGATCCAACTGTAAATATTGTATCACCAAGTTTTAAACTATCTACTTCTCCCATTTCTACAACTGTATAATTATCATCTTTAATTGTAAGTACAGCTATATCAGCATAAGTATCTCCACCAACAATTTCCGCATCTACTTTATCACTCTTATCATTAAATTCTACTTCTACACTATCAGCTCCATCAATTACATGATTATTAGTCATAATGTATGCTTTACCATTATTCTTTTTATAAATAAAACCTGTTCCCGTAGATATTTGTTTACCTTTTGAAGAAGCAATAACCACTACTGTTGACCCATATACTTTATCTACTGAACTAGAAATACTATTCTCAACTAATTCACTTGTCGTAATATTCTTTACTACTTGCTCGACACTAACTGTCTGACATATCAAATAAGCCCCTAACATACCACAAACAAAAGATAAAAGTATACTTACAACAAGAACAACCGTAGTTATATTTCCATTACCCTTTTTAGTAGTCCTCCTATTTGTTCTATGACTACCATTATCAATAATTTTCTCCTTCTTAATAACCACCGTATCATCACTTACACTATCCATTATTTTTTTCTCTTCATTAACAATTTCATTTTCATTATCCATTTATAATCATTCCTCTCATCTGTTTTACTAAAAATATATCACTTTTACATATCCAATAATTCCATATAATTTTTAGGTATCCCCATCGTATCCAATATTTTTTCTACTGGAATTGAATCAATCCTTGCATCTAACTCTTCAAATTCATAATTAAACTCTTTAAGCATAAGTCTAAATTCATCATCTCCAAGCATATATTTAAAAATTATAATAACTGAAAATATATCATTCTTACCGTAAATATACTCATCATCCATCTTAAAAATATTTAGTTTCTTATGATATTCTGTATCAGGTATCATTCTCTCCGTTTTATGATCAAAAACAATATCCTCATGTGCACATAAATTTCTATAGTTAGAAAGTATTGGTAAGAAATCTTCCAAATATTCTTTAGAAATACCAAATACTGAAGAAACTTCTATTTTATCTTCATCTTTTAAAATAGAAAAAAGCTCACATACCATTCCAAAAGACAACACTTTTACCAATATCCACAAAGGTATATATCCATAATTCTTTAAATAATGCATTGTAGCATTATGTCTAGCTGTATTAATTCTTATCTGTCTTTTCATCTTTTCAATAACATCTTTTACTCTTCTCCTCTTTTCTGGATCACTAGTAAAATTCTTTATATTTAAATAATCTCTCTCTTTATAACCATATTTCTTAGACATCTGATAAGAAATAACAGACTTAAGTCTATTTTCTATTATAAGTAAATTCTTAAAAAATATATTTCTTGAATATCTATCAAATAAAAATAATGAATATATAAGCATTGATATGGCTAGATATATTTTAG
>CAMGAM010000017.1 GCA_946007485.1 uncultured Mycoplasmatota bacterium | reverse complement strand
ACAATCTTTTATATTAAAACTTAATCTATCACCTGAAGTGGGTGATGGATTTTTTGTATGATGAAGAATAAGGATATGCTATTACGCTTACGTTTAAATGAAAAAGGAACATGTAAATTACGCTAAATTTAGTGCTTTTTGTCATCAGAATAATATACCTATTCCTGGTTCTAAATATCGAATGTATTTAAAAATGAATAGAGATGTTACAGGATTAGTTGAACCTTTGCCCACTGCTAAGAACGATATTATTTATTTTGAAACAGAAGATGGCAAAGACACTGATATAGCAAGTGAGTTAAAGGATTTAAATGATTCACAAAAAATTAAGCAAATAGAGCAAGTATTGGCTAATTTTAAATATTCATCTAAAAGGCCTTTGAGTAATAAAGTAAAGAACTTTAAAAAGAGTGTTAAAGAATGGGAAGAAAGTAATCCTGGTGATATTCATATGAGCAAAAGCCAAAATTCATGGAAAATATTTCGTCAAAAGAAATGCCTAGATTATATCGAATATTAGATGAAATTTATTTAGTTCTTGAACAATTAGGTGAAGAAGTTAAAGATGATTTTACAGTAATTATTGGTGGTAAAGATGAGGTTCCTTTTGATGTTTTAGAATTAAAAGATCGAGTAAAGCATGAAATAACTAAAGAAGAACAGAAAGACCTAGACGAATATGAAATAGATTTGAAGATAAGACCTTATTCAGCGTTTAAACCTAGAATAAGAAAGTATGATCATCCATATAATGGAAAGTTAAAGATAGAGTTTAAGGATTATCCATATCACGCATATGTCAAAGATACGAATAAAGGACAATTAGAAGATAAGATCTCTGAAATAATTATAAATTTTTATAAGGAATACATAAGTGTAAGGAATGAGCGCCTAGAGCGGGAATACGAAGAACGAAAGAGAAAAGAGGAGAAAGAACGGAAAAATCAAAAAGCTAAGCATGTTAACGATGAAAAGACTCGTGTTAAGAAATTAGTAACTGAGGCTCATGATTATCAGACCGCAATGCGGATTAGGAAATATGCTGCCGTAATTTCAGATGGAAAATATAAAGATTGGGCTTTGCAGAAGGCAGATTGGCTTGATCCGACTGTAGCTAAGGATGATGAAATTTTAAAATCGAGAGATTATAGTAAAGATTTGAAAGAATATTTGGATGATTTGCTGAAAATTGAGGATGAGTATGATTGGTGATGGAGATGGAATATATTTTAGCTTAAGGAGATTAAATTGGACATTATAACAATAGAAAAAGATGTATTGACTAAAGCGAAAAATAATATAAATCCCAGTACCAGTTCTCAACTTGCTCGAGAATTACAACAAAAGTGGGGAAAATATGCTTTTGATATAACTAATAGGTTGCAAAAACAGGGATATTTAGTAAGGTGTGATTTCTTTTTTGGTGGTGACTTTTGGTTAGGATATCTTACGCCGGCAGGTACTGAATATTTAAAAGAATTAAATTATTCAGCTAAAAAAGAACAGACGAACATTTATCAAAACAATTTTAATTCAGCAGTTTCTGTTACTAATTTGCAACAAGGAGATCATAATTCAATTATTGAAAGTAAAAATGAAGTGGATTATTCTGCTTTGCTAAAAACAATTGAGAAAATCAATGATTTAAAATTGCTGTATATGAAAGCAGAGGATTATAATCCCGATTTTTATAAAACATTGGATGAATTACAAGAGAGCACTGAAAAAAAGAATCCTATGGAAAATTGAAGAAAATTTGGAATAAATTGCAGAATATTTTAGGCTCCAATAGTGTAAGTAATATTAGCAGCATAATTTCTACTATTATTGCTGCATGTACGGCTTTTAAGTGATTAAAACTGAACGTTGGCGGCGAAAAGGCTGTTGCCGATACTTTGGACAAATACTTTATCGTGCGTATCGCTTGGGTATTCGGTGTTAACGGTCATAACTTTATCAAGACTATGCTCAAGGTTGGTTCTAACCACGATGAAGTTAAGGTTGTTGATGATCAAATCGGTACGCCAACTTACACCTTTGACTTAGCTCGCTTGCTCGTCGACATGATCGAAACTGACAAGTACGGTTATTACCACGCAACCAATTCTGAATTACCAGCAACCGAAAGCGGTTATGATGAAAATGGCACTAAGACCGGCTACATTTCTTGGTACGACTTTACCAAGGAAATCTACCGTCAAGCTGGTTACGACACCAAGGTAACGCCAGTTACCACTGCCGAATATGGTTTGTCCAAAGCAGTTCGTCCATTCAACTCACGTTTAGATAAGAGTAAATTAGTTGAAAATGGCTTTAAGCCATTGCCTTTGTGGACCGATGCTGTGAGTCGATACCTCGAAATTTTGAAGAAGCAAGGTTTCTTTGATGAATTAGATAATAAGTAGAATAAGGATTAAGGAGGCCGTGATGGTCTCTTTTTTTATGCAATAAAAAAGCTGTTAACAGCTTAACGTGAAGATCAGTTATCAACAGGAAAAATTATAGAGACATTTTTATCTATCTTTTTATGATATCTTTTAATCCTACAATTAAAATGCTTAATATTATATTTTATAGTTTATAAGCCACCTCTTACCTATTATGCAATTAACCAGAGCTAAATTAATTGGAATGTATTTCTTAGTTGTTTGTTAACTTTTATCAATTTGGGTGATTTTAGATTTCAAGGTATAATTATTAAAGTTATAAATTATATCGCGGCTCTTGCAATACACAAAATGATACAAATGTCAATACTTTTCTTTTTCTTTTTTTATAAAGATAAAACTAACTTGAAATGTTGATATAACAGTATTTCTTTCTTTTTTCTTTCTTTTACTTACAGGTGAATTTATGGATTTTATTAATTTTGTTAAAGACGTAGATGCAATTGAATTTACAACTCCAAAAGAGAGTTTACATTTAGAGTTCAAAAAGGCTAGTTGGAAATTGCCTAAAAGTATATGGGAAACAATAAGCTCATTTTCTAATACAGATGGTGGTCTTATTGTATTAGGTGTAGATGAACCAACACCACATCATTATAAAATTGTAGGTGTTGATCACCCTGATGATGTAATAAAAGAATTGTTTAACGATAATAGCAACTCTACTGTAATCAATAAGCCTGTAATTCAAAATTCTGATGTTAAAATAACTACATTTAAGGGTAAAAGATTAATTCAAATTAAAATATTTCCTGCTCAGTTTTCTGATAAGCCCATTAATGCTAAGGGTAAAACTTATATGAGAACTGATGATGGTGATCGCTTAGCCACTCATGATCAATTGAAGTATTTATATGCTGAAAGCCAAGATCAGGTAGATACTAGATTGCTTGAGAATTTTGATTGGGATAGTGACTTAAATCTAGAAGATCTTAGTGATTATCGCAAAAAGCTAGAAAAATTAGAAGGTGCAGATAGTGTGTCTAAATTAGATCGTGAACTTTTGATAGATATTGGAGTATTAAGACGTGATAGGCGTTCCTCAAATAGAAATTATAAAATGACGGAAGGCGGTCTGTTGTTTTTCGGTAAATTTATGTCGATAATGGACCGATTTCCTAGATTTCAATTAGACTATACAAGATATGCTAAAGATGGTGATACTGATTGGATTGATCGTGTTTCAGCAGGTGATATGAACTATCCAGAAATGAATATTTATTCGTTTTATAATGTAGTCTTACCTAGAATAGCTTCTAATATTAATGACAAATATACTCAAGATGAAGAATTGACAAGAGGCAGTTATGTTGCTGATTTAAGATCTGCAGCCAAGGAAGCATTAGTTAATTGTTTAATGCATGCTTATTATGATGGTACGATAGCAATTCAAATTGAGGATCGCCCAAGTTATTGGGAATTTACTAATCCAGGCGATATGAGAGTCAGTAGAGAATCGTTTTTACGTGGTCAAAAGTCTGAAGTAAGAAATTCAGAGATCGCTACTTTATTTAGAAGAATTGGTATTTCAGAAAAGAAGGCCAGCGGAGGACCTAGAATTTTAAGGGCTGCAAGTAGAAACCATTTGATGGAACCTGAAATAGAAATTGATTCAACCAATAAGATTACAAAGATAAGGATTTGGAAAATAGATATTCGAACTAAAATTGATGATGAAATGGTTTTGGATCCAACTGAAAAATTTATCATTGATTATGCCATTCAAAAATCTAAATTTAGCTTTTCTCAAATGTTTAAAGATATGAATGATAAATTTGGAAGTAACAGTACCGTAAGAAAAAGATTTAATCACTTGTTGGATGAGAAGCTTTTAGTTTCAGAAGGAAACGGTAAGTCTACTGTGTATAAGTTAGAAAAGACCAGTGAACAAGAACAAGTAGATAGAATAATGAGATTGAAGAATATGGAAAAGAATTTATAATGATTTGAACCTTTTTTCTCATAGGGCTTGTTATTAAGTATAAAGGTAGGCAGGAACATGGCATTGTTTTTGTCTATCTTTTTTTGGAATAATTAGTTATATGACAAGATTGGGAAAATTTTGTCATATATGTTCGGATGAGTGATAGATCTACGGTCAATATAGTTTCTTATCTTGTCAAAGAGCCATAAAATTTAGATAATAATGTGAATTTAGTAAAAGCGAAAGTTATGCAATTTTAATTGATAAAGAATAAAATGAAAATGTATTATAGTCAGCTTATTGAAGTAGATAAGAGATGTAGGCTAAATGAAAAAATTTTCTAGAACAGAACTATATAATGAGCTTTTAAAGAATAGTCTAAAAGATCTATCTGATAAATATCATATAAATTACAATCAATTTAGCTCTTTTTGTCATCAGAATAATATTCCAATTCCTGGTCCAAAATACAGAATGTATTTAAAGATGAAAAGAGATGTTTCAAATCTTATAAAACCTTTACCAATTGCTGAAACTGATATTATTTATTTTCGAACAAGCGATGAAAATGAAGACATCAAAAATGAATTAAAAGAATTAAATGATCCTTTAAAAATTGAGCAGATAGAACAAGTATTAGCGGAGTTTAAGTATTCATCTAAAAAGTCTTTGAGTTCCAAGGTGAGAAATTTTAAGAAAAGTATTCAGAATTGGAAGAAAGAGAACCCTTACGATGACCATTCATATGAATGGTATAAGTGGTATTCGGATGAACAAAAGCCTAAATTTATGGATGATATCTCACCTAAAGAACTTCCTAGATTATATAGGTTGTTAGACAGGATTTATTTGATATTTGATCAACTAGGTGAAGAAGTTAAAGATGATTTTACAATAATTATTGGTGGAAAGGACGAGGTTCCTTTTAGTATTTCAGAGTATAAAGATAATATAGACCATAGGATAACTAAAGAAGAGCAAGCGGAATTGAATGAATATGAGAAAAAGCGAATGATTGATCCAGATTTAGCTTATAAACCTAGAATTAGAAAATATGATCATCCATATAATGGAAGATTCAGAATAAAGTTTGATAGTTATCCCTATCATGCTTATATAAGAGATACCAATAAAGGAAAATTGGAAGATAAGATATCTCAGATAATTATTGAATTTTATAAAGAGTATATTTCTGTAAGAAAGGAGCGTCTTGTTAGAGAAGAGGAAGAGCGAAAACAAAAGGAAGAAAAGGAACGGAAAATACAAAGAGCTGAGCATATTAATGACGAAAAGAAAAAGGTTCAAAAATTAATAATTGAAGCACGTGACTATAAAACTTCAAAACAAATTCGAGAATATGCTAAGACAGTCAAAGATCCGGAGTATAAAGACTGGATTTTACAAAAAGCATCTTGGCTTGATCCAACTATCCACAAAGAAGATGAAATCCTGGGTAAGAGGGATTATAGTAAAGATTTGAAAGAGTATTTAAAAGATTTGCTAGAAATTGAAAGTGACAGATACTGGTAATAAAAAATTGATAATAATTTATCCGAAAATATTAATAGTAAAATTATAAAGTTCTTTTAATTTGCCTTTTCGTTAGAAACTGTCAAATCTTTTGTGTAAATAGATCTTTCTCATAGATTGATTTTTTATTCTTTATTTAATCAAAGTAAGATTCTAAGGTGTCCTAAACCTGACCAAAGCCTTTGTGAATTCGGTTGAAGTAGCGGTCATTATAACTCATTGCTTGGATGCCAATAAAAGTATCAAGCGACTGTTCAGTCGGAGACTCTGCTTTAGGCTTAGCCTTGCGCTTAATGACGTTGTTAAAAGCTTCAATCATGTTGGTAGAGTAAATTGAAGCTCTGATCTGCTTAGGATAATTATAGAAGACCAGCAGGTCCGGCTCGATGTCTTTCAGGTTTCTTATGACATGATTATAACTCTTGTCCCATTTGGCATAGAAGGCATGCAATACATCAACAGCAGCTGCTTTATTGGCTTGCTGGTGAATCTGCTTGAATTCGTTCATAATTGCCTCGCGATCCTCCACGCGTACTTTAGCGCAGATATTACGCATGACATGAACCAAGCTGACTGAGCCGCAGTAAGGACATGCAGGCTGGATCAGCACTGCTTGATAGATCTTCTGCTTAATGCCATGCTCAATGCGATAAAAATAATCTTCAAAAATTATATTAGAGTCTTCAATATCAAGGGGAAATTTAATAGAATTATTGTAAGAGGACATAGTAATACCTTTGTTTATACATAGAATATTTGGTGGAACGGATTTTTATTGTAGCAGGGGGGACTATGTCCTCTTTTTTTTGCAATAAAAAACCTGTTAACAGCTTATCATACAGATAAGTCATCAACAGGAAAAATTATAGAGCCAGTTATATGTTGATAATACTAGAATCTTTTTTTGCTTTATATTGATGTGAAACACATAATGTTTATTGGTATAATTTAGATGTTTATTAAGTTATAGCTCCAGTAATCTCGTGGGTAGAGGTTATTGGGGCTTTTTGTGTGATATAGATAAAGTTGTGAAGGATAGGATGTATATAGATGTTAATCTACAAATAAACATTGTAGAATTATGTTTATTTGTTTTGGCTATTTGGCTTGTAGTTCTATTTATTAACAGAAAAAAGAAAGTACCAGTATTATTAATAGTAGTGCCTACAGTGCTTGAAGGATTAGTAGGTATGAAATGCTCTTGGAATAAAGATATAAAGAGTACGGTGATATGCTTAATTGAAATGATAGTAACAGGTGTGTTGTTATATGGAATGTTAAAGAGAAAGAAAAATATAAAGGATGTTAAACAAGAAAAAGAGATAATAGATGCAAGTAATGCGATTAATAATAGTAATTATTTGTACAAAATTAATAACGGTAATAAGCCTGGGGATGTTGTGCTGTATTCCTTTTTTGGATTAATTATTGCACTGTTTGTAACCTACATAATAAACGTATTAATGGCAAGTTTATCAGGAGGAAAATATAACGCGCTTTTTCAATATATACTAGGACATGTATCTATGGAAGGCATTCAACTATTCTTTACTTCTATTTTTCTAGTAGTGATGGTAGATTTTATACAACATGAACAATTAAGTAAACTAAGAATAATAGAGTTAAGTTTTTTTGCATTAACAGGATTTATGTTGTTTATGATGATTGCGGATATAACTGATCCACAGGTATTGAATACTTATACATCAACACAACAAAAGAGTAATAATCATAAAAATAGTCATAAAACTCCTAAAAATAATAAAAGTAAAAAAGACAAAAAGTAAATTAGAATCTACAATAGATTTGAAATAGTTAATATTAATTGGTTTATATAATAAAGGAGTAAAAATATGACATTTTATAAATGGCTAATTAGCAATTATCTTGAAAATGATGATCCATTTGGAGATTTAGCTAAAGATGTAAAATCAGATGATAGCTTTCCAAAAGAAGCTAAAGATTGGAAAACAATAGAGGAATATCTTGAAAGTAAAAGAGCTAGTTTTGCGGCTATAGATACAGCAAAAGAAGCCTATGAAAAATATAAAGAATAAAGGGATTTAAGTTAAGGGACCGAATTGTTCAAATTCGGTCTTTATTTTTTATCATTTAAAGTTAAAATTTGAATTGATATTAATTAGTAATTATAGAATTTGAATTATTGAATACTGTGCGTGGGTATAAGGAATAATTATTAGAATGGGTATAAATAGAAATGGTAATGCATCAGAATTTGGCTGGCAATTTCAAGTTGAATCTGGCATTATTGCAGCATTAAAAGATATAAATAAGATTAAAAACATAAATATCGAAGGTCCATTACAAGATGTACAATTACGCTTAAATGATGGAAGCGAGATTTTGATTCAAGCAAAATCATATGCTGGTGTACCTATTGTAGAAAGTACAAAAACTGGGTGGAGTGATAAATTAACATCAGCTATGATTGGCTTGTTTGAAGATTATATTCAAGATAAAAATAATACTCTGAAGTACTATATCAATTTCCCCTATCCTCTTGGAAAAGAAAAAGGCGGAAAAGGAAATTTCAGACTTAATAAATTTGGAGAATTTTATGGTGATGAACTTACTACAAGTCAAAAAAAGATAATAAGAGATAAAATTACTAGCTTTGTTAATAAAGAATCAAATAAATTAAAAGGACAACCTAAAACAACTTTAACCGTTAAAAATGTTGATACTTATGTGGATGACTTTATAAATAAAGTTTCTATTAGATATTGTGATTTTCAAAATTTTAGAGATGATCCTATAAAATATAGCAATTTAGATACAATTATTAAGGATTTTTTAGAGAAAAATTCAATAAATGTAAGTATAAGTAGATTAAGAGACTATTGGACGACTAAATCTTTTAGTAATGGTTCCAAAAAATATTATATGGATAGAAATAACTTCTTATTTGGAATAATAATTATTAAAAGCTCCTTTGATTCAGAAGACTTAATGGGACATAAACTAAATATTAGTCAAAGGAATAAATTGTATGATCGATTTAAGATGGCTGTTGAGTCAGCTTTTGCTTTGGAAGATTTTAATAGAGAATTACTTGCGGATTTATATAAGTTTGAAAATATAGAGAGTTTGGATAAGTATCAATATTTTGAGGATGATGCTACTAAGTTTATAAATAAATTTTATAAAAAGTATGTAAAATATTTTGATTTAGAAAACATTACTGAAAAGGAAAAAGTTGAATTAACTAAATATGCACTTGAACACTTCTTGTTAGAAGAAGATAACATAAATTATATTCTAGAAGGGCCTTTGAAAGATGCTAATTAAAAGTATAACAATTAAGTATTTAGATGTTTCAGGTGATCATTCAGAAAAGTATTATTTTGATAAAACTAAAATTAATTTAATTTCTTCTAATGGTATCAATTCAAGAGGAAAAACTTCTTTAATACGTTTTATTATTTGGGGATTAGGTTATAATATCTCTCTTACGTCTGAATTTTATTCTTCATATGCAGAAACTCAAATTGAAATAGAACAATCTGATCTTTCTACAATAGTGAGAAAAAGAAACACAATAGAATTCCACTATAAGGATCATACTGTGGAAAGTTTGTCCTTACCTGATGATGCGTTAGAAATTGAAAAATGTATATTTAGCAGTATAACTACCGATGTTGATGACGTCTATAAACAATTAATTGGATACTTTTATTTTGAGCAGGATAGTGGTTATCATGCTTGGAATAGAGGGTCTGTAATACAGCAATTGGATGACGACAGTGTTTCATATAAGATAAATATCGATGCTTTATTAGCAGCATGGGTTAATGTTGATTATGATAAATACTTGAAACGAAAGAGTTATTATACGTCAGCCTCTGATGCCACTATGGGGTTAACTAAACTTATAGGTACTGCTAAAAATATTAGTTTAAATGATAGCAATCAAGAAAAAGCTCAACAAATTTCTGATAAAATCAGTCAATTAACGTTGGAACTTGAAAGAGTCAAGGAAAGAAAAGCAATTTATTCACAAAGCATAAAAGATTATGAAGCTTTTTACGATTTGATTGATAAATTGGCTATAAATATTAAACATAATGGCAAAATTATACCTGTAACAAGAGATAATCTTTTAGACGATAAAAGATTAAATTTTAAATTGAGAGGATATAAAGGATATTATTCTGATTTAGAGAAAAAGCTAGGAAAAGAAATAAACGATTTAAAGAAGGATAGATCATTATTACTGACTATAACTGAGGATGATAAACAAACAGAACTTATAGAGGCTGATAATAATTATCAAAAAATTCAGAAATCTGTGTTATCAACAGGGATAAGTTTTGAAGAAAGTGATAGTGTTCATCAACAAATGTCTGGTCTGAAAAATAAATGGGAAAACAAATTTAAAGATAAACTGATTAATAGTAGTGCTTATACTAATATTTGGAATAATATAGTTGAACTAGCTAAAGACCTTGAATTTGAGGGAAGTAGTAAATATTTTAGTATCAAAGAAAATAATTTACTAAGAAGAAAAATGCCATTTTCGGGTGCTGATAGAACTATGGCTGTTTTAGTTTATCGATTGGGGATTCTTTTATATTTAGAAAAAATCTTTAAAATACAATTGCCTATAATTATAGACTCTATTGCTTCTCAAGAAATGGATAGGCTTAACTTAGCTTCAGTAATTTCCATGTTGAAAGAGCATTTTAAAGGGCATCAAATAATTATAGCTACAAATCAGATAGTAAATTTAACGAAAGATATTAATAGGATCCCTATTACTGATGGCGTTTTTGGAACGTTGAAATAAATAGTGGTTAAGATGTGGCTCCAGTAATCTCGACTAGAGGTTACTGGTTTTTTTGGGTGATGTAGACATGTTTTTAAAAGCTGCTAGAAGTACTATGTTTTTATTTAATTGGATAAATGTTTCTAGTGAGAATTATAGCTCAATATTTTGAAGAGACTAAAAAAGGTAATTTTTCGTTGATGAGGAATCTAATATGGCTGAGGACTGTAAAGAATTAAAAAATTTTTATGACAAAATATTTTCTTGGAATTATTTACTGAAATTTGGATATTATGATTTCATAGAAAATTATAATAAAAAAATTGATAAAGATGATCATACGGAAATTCTATATGGTAAAGCTAATTTTATTGATCCTGAATTTTTTAATATGGATCAGATATCAAAAGAAATCGATGAAATAAAACAATCCATTGATAAGTACAAAAATGTACCTACACAGGCAATAAAGTTTTTTGTCCCCAAAGATAATAAAACACGTCGAGTATTAAAATTTCCTAATCTTTTTTCATACTGTAAATTGGTAGATGAAATAATAAAAAGCCAAGATCAAGAAATAAATATATTGAGTAGGGATAAAAATAGTACGTCTAGATTTTTTAATATAAGCCCATATAATTTTGAAACAACTTCTCAAATAAGGGACCAATTATTGATTGGATATACTAAATTTTACAAAACTGATTTTTCAAATTTTTATCATTCATTTTATACTCATGCTATTGTATGGTTAATAGAAGATAAGTTTTTAGGTAAAGTGTACAGAAACGATTGGAGTTATCTTGGGAACAGATTGGACAAATTAATTGAACAATGCCAAGATAGTGAAACTCATGGCGTTCCAACAGGTAGCTTAGTGACAAGAATTATTATGGAACTATGTATGGCTAGTTTTGATAGGCAACTTAGAACTAGATTAGGTAATGATGTTGGATTTGTTAGATATGTTGATGACATTTACTTTGGTTATAATAATGACAAAGATCTGTTAAGAATTAAGACTACAATGTCAGAACTTACCAGCATGTATAGTATCGCTTTGAATAGTAATAAATGTAAATCTATTACCTATTTAGATATTGGAGAAGCATCAAAACTAATAAATTATTTTTATGAAAACCAAATTGATTTGTCTGATCCTAAAACCATTGCTAAACAACTTAATAATTTTTTCTTAATGGCTAATCATGAAATGATTGAAAAAATAAAGGGCTCGGATAAATTAATTTTTACTTCGTTAAGATATTTTATTGAAAATATCAAAAGTAATAGAGGCATAGAAAACCTGTTAAATGCGTTTATCTATGGAAGCAATAAAAATAGAAAAGCTTTTATTGATAAATTACTGGAACTAGTTATTTTAGATCCGCGTTTAATTGTATACTTTATCCAAATGTTAAATATTATTTATTTAAAAGAGAATAGAATACATGAGTTTATTGTTACAGAGTATTTACGAAAAAGACTAAGAGAAAAAGAATTCTTTCATCGTTTAAAAAATAATCTTAAAAATAATATTTTAAATAGTAAAAGCCAAGAAGCGTATGCTATTTTATTACTTTTTTCGAAGTTTAATATATCCTTGTCTTTGCATTTTATTATCCAAATTCTTGATAAAATAACGGAATTTCAAAATGAAGATATTGACGATTTTTCATTAATATTATTAATTAATGCTGGATTGAAAGACAATAAAACTAAAGATAATAAAAAGCTATTATATAAAATGCTATCTCATTTAGACAAATTAGTATCCTATGACTATTTATCCTTTAAAAAAATTAATGAAAGAAAGAATCATCAGAAGCAACAGCCATATGAAAAATATTTTACATATAATCATTGGCTACTAAAGTATGACTTGTTTTCAAGATATATAAATGATTTAACTTTCCAAAAAGAAATTATGAATTTTTATAAAGCTCGAAGAATTAAAAAAGGTTCTAGATTCCTAGATTTCTCTGATTTTAAAAGATATGCTAATCAACATGATATTAATCAATTTTACTTAGATTTATTAAATAAAAATATTCTATTGACAGATATGTCTAAGATTTATAATAGTAATGATATTTAATGAATGGTCAACACTTGTATAAACGTGAATCGGATATAAAACAAATAATAGAAAATATGAGTATTATGACTAGCACGTATACAAAGCAGTAATTTAAATAAAAAATCACAATGCAGTGCTTTTTATAACAAAAGTAAATCTTATCGTCTGTGCTATCATCTAAAAAATTGATCAACACAGTGCTGCGTTGCCCATTAAACAAGTAATTGAAACTCCTGAATCTGATCGAAGTAAGGTAAATACTGTTCTTGTATTAAATATAGATTCCTTTAAAGATTTTAAGAAGGAATTTACTAAAGCAAATATCACTGATTCATACTGGGAAGATGCCAATAATTCATTATTTATGAAGCATGCTAATGCATACGTAGCACAGCTTATTGCTCTTTATCAATTAGCTTTGGCCGAATATATCAAGGCTAATAAGGATACTCTTGATGAAATACAAGCGAAAATGAAAGATACGGTATTACGTAACACTATTGCTTGGATTAACGCTTCGAATGGGGCGGTGGGGTAGAGAAGATGAAGGAAGCATCCCTTGGGGGATGCTTTTTTGGTGTAAAGTTTTGTTAAATTCTATGCTCTTTTTACAGAAACTGCTATACTTATTTTAAATAGATGCGAACGAATGATCGAAAATGCTAAAATTGAAATAAGAAAGAGCAGTTATATGAAAAAGAAACTAACTACAGAAGAATTGATAGCCCATATTAAAAGCAAGGGTATAACATTTAATCATATGACAGAAAATGATGCCAAAAAATGTTTAAGAACTTTAAATTACTATTATAAACTTGCTGCATATCGAAAAAATTTTAAAAAGGATGTAAATGGAAAGTATGAGGACTTAGATTTTGCATATTTAACTGATCTTGCTGCTATTGATATGCAATTGAGACAGTTTCTTTTAGAGTTGTGCTTAGATGTTGAGCATGGTGTAAAAGTCCTATTACTAAATAGAATTTCTGATTATTTGCCTAATGAAGATGGATATAAAATTGTTCAAGATTTTAGGAATGGACCAGATTATGGCTCACGTCAATATGAATTGACTATTAAGAATCTAAAAAGTAACCAATATTTGAAAGAAATGAGTAGAAAATATTCTCAAAATCCACCAGTTTGGGTGTTCTTAGAGATCGCTTCATTTGGTGAATTAACAGCCTTCACTGAATATTTTTGTGATAATAGAAAGAATACCAAAAAGCTTAAGAAAATAAGTTCACTTTTACGTTACTGTAAAAATATAAGGAATGCTTGTGCCCATAATACACCTATATTGGTCAATTTGTTCTCTAATTCGGATAGATTGGATCAAAGACCAAGGGCTATTCAAGGAATTTCTAATAATATTGGTATTTCAAATCAAGATACGTATTATGAAAAAATGGTAGATCTAATTTCTTTGTTTTATGTCCATAAATTAATTCAAAGTAAATTATTAGGAGAGTTTCAATATAATCAAGGTCAAAAATTAATTCAGAGATTTCATAGACATGATTGGTATAAAAAAGAAGAAAATCTAACTAAATTTATTGAGGACTTATCTATTTTAATTGAATACTTGAAATAATCATGTATAATATACATAAGGAATCAGCGCTAATGACGTTGGTCAACGAGGCTTCGAGCTAAGTTGATTCAGGTTTTAAGCATCATGCACTTATGTGTGTGATGCTTTTCTCATTTTTATAGGAAGTTAGAGAAAATTATGTGGTAATAAAAACCTAGCCTTGTTGATGTGAGGCTAGGTTTTTTATGTTACCATGAATCGCATAATGTTTATTGGTATAATTTCCTTGTTTATTAAGTTGTAGATGTAAGTGGCTCCGGCAATCTCCTTGGTTGAGGTTGGTAGAGCTTTTTTGGTGTGAATATTCCAAATTAATGTGAATAGAAAATATGAGTATTAAGTATATAAAGTGTGTTGCAAATTACGTAAGCGTCTAAAAACCAAGTACCTATCTTCACTACAATTTCTGTCATATACTGACTTCATCACTTATTTTGGAGGTTGTTAGTTA
>CAMGAM010000016.1 GCA_946007485.1 uncultured Mycoplasmatota bacterium | reverse complement strand
CTTTATTCAAACATTACTGCTGGTATCATGTTAATTATTATGAATTATTTTCTTCCAGCTATTACAGAAACTATATCTATTAATATGCAAGGAACATTTGAATATAATTACAAAATATTAATTGCCTACCCAATAATAATTACATTAAGCCAATATACAGTAATCAAATTATATAAATTAATTACCAGTCTTAACAGTAATACATCAATATGTGTAATGTTAACTTATATAATTACTGGATTACTATATACAATAGTATTTTATATTTTATCATATATAGGAACAATCAACATTTCTAACTCATTATTTATTGGAATATCTTCATACATAATAGGAATTCCTATAACTATTATTAACCTATTACTTATAAATTATATAACTAATAAGAAGGTGATAAAATGAGAAATATAATTCTTATCTTCTTAGAAATGATAGTTTGCTATATCTCAATGCTAATATTATATAAAAAATATAAAACTGATGGCTTATACGCCTACGGTATTATTGCTACTTTTATCTCATGTATTATGAGTTTAAAACAAATTGATATTATGGGAATTTCTATTTCAATTGGTTTTGCTAGTACCATATCGATCATTATTGCCGGAAACTTAATTACTCAAAAAAGAGGACCTGAAGAACTGAAAACTTATCTTAGCCTGATTCTAATAACTGCCCTAACAAGTTGCTGCTTTCTAAATTTATCAGGCCTTGCTGAAAGTAGCCAGTATAATGAAATAGCTAATAAATCATATGATAGTATTTTTAAATACAATTTAAGAGTATATATCGCTTTAATAGTATCCACAATAAGCTCGACTTATTTAAGTAGCAAAATATATTTCCTATTAAAAAGATTACAAAATAACATAATTTTAAGCAATATTTTTTCAATAATAATTATTGAATTACTAGATAATATCTTATTTGTCTTAATTGCTTATCTCTTTGAATATGAAGTAGTAAACTTAATATTATGCATAATACTAAGATATATGATAAAAACAATTATAGGAATCCTTGGAACCATTCCTATATGTATTGCCAACAAAACTGTTTAGTAAGGAGTATCAATATGAGAACAAGAAAAAAAGAATTAGTAAGTGATGAATTAAAGCCATTCGTATGAAAGTTAATTAAATAAAATCGTCAAAAATATAATTATTATCTTGAATACTTATCGGACGCTTTAAATCATCAAAAAAATCGTCAAACATTACACAAATATGAAACAGGTCTTTTAAACATTCCCTATGATTTATTTTTTGAAATTTGCAATATTTTCAATATTGATACCTCAATTTTAAAAGATATCGAGATATCACCAGAAGAAAAGAAAACCTTAGAGAATAAATTTGTGAAAAATTATGTTTCAAATACTAGAAGTGATAAAAATTTAACTTCTAAAAATGAAAAAATAATTAATACCTATAAAAATGCTAATTTTGAACCATTAATTGGCAAATCAGAATTATCAGTAAAAATTTTAGATGATTCCATGGCTCCATTTTACTTAAAAAATGATCGTGTCTTTTTTGAAAAAAAAGAAGACTATAAGAATGGAGATGATATTATTATAGCTACAAAGAGTAATATTTTATCAGTAAGAAAATTATATAAATATCCAAAAGGAATTATTCTTCAAGCTATGAATCCTAAATATCCAAGTCTTAATGTCAATGTTATTTCTCCAGATATGATTTTAGGAAAAGTAATTGCCATTCATAGAGAAGTAAAATAAAAAAACAACCAAATTTTTAAAGGTTGTTTTTATTTATAAAAGACTAATTTAAAGCATCTTTTAATTTGTTTCCAGCTTTGAATCCAGGAACTACACGAGCAGGTATTTTAACTTCTTCACCTGTTTGTGGATTTCTTCCAGTTCTAGCATCTCTTTTCTTAGCAGTGAAAGTACCAAAACCAACTAAAGTAACTTTTCCTTCTTCTTTTAGTCCTTTCTCTACTCCAGCTAACATAGCCTCTAATGCTCTAGTAGCATCAGCTTTTGTTAAGTCAGCATTTTCAGCAATGTAATCAACTAAACATGCTTTTGTCATTTTCAATTACCTCCATTTTCTAATTTAAGCAAGAATTATCTATGCTTACAACAATACAATACCATGAATTTATTTTAAAATCAATAGTTTCATTAAAAAAAGGTAGCAAAAAGCCCCCTTTTTAATATCTTATTTACACATAATGTCTATTATAAAACTATTGCTATCATTGTTGAACTTCCCTTATTAATAATCTTTGTTAAAGTTTGACATAATTTATATCTTACAGATTCTGGCATCATTGCAAGTTTTGCCTGAATTCCTTCTTGAACAATAACATCCAAACTTCTTCCAAATATTTCACTCTTCCATATATCATTATTCTTATTCGTATCAGTCAAATAGTTAATTAGTTCTTTACTCTGCATTTCACTTCCAATAATAGGTTCAAAAGTTGATTCTACATCTACTTTAATCATATGAATTGAAGGTGCCTTAGCTTTAAGCTTAACTCCATATCTACTACCTTGTTTAATAATTTCAGGAGTTTCCAATTTCATATCATTAAGCGTTGGAGCAGCAATTCCATATCCAGTTTGCTTAACAGTTTTAAGAGCTGATTTAATCTGATCATATTCAGTCTTTGTCTCATTAAATTCTTGAAATAGATTAAGTAAATCTGCTTTCGAAGAAACATCAACATTAATTATATCTCTAAGTACTTGATTATATAACCCTTTTGGAGCCGATAAATTAATTGTTACTTCTCCTGTAGCAGTATCAACATTTGACAAATATGCTTTCTCTATGTATTCACAATCTTTAAAATAATTAGTAATCGTATCAACATCTCTAATTTTATCAATTGTAAGAACACTTTCTTTAATCTTTTCAATATAAGCTTTCTTCACATAATGTGTAGGATTTAGTATTGATATCCAATCAGGAATATTCACTTTTACCTCTACTACTGGAAATTCATATAACGCCTCTCTTAAAATATTATACATATCTCTTTCCTGCATTACCAAAGCATTTATTGGAATTACCGGTACATTGTATTTACCTTTAAGTTCCTCTGTTAAATTAATTGCTTCATTAGCAGTAGGATTAGCAGTATTAAGAAGTACAATATAAGGTTTACCAATTTCTTTTAACTCATTAATAACTGTCTCTTCAGCTTCAATATAATCTGATCTTTTAAATTCTCCAAAAGATCCATCGCTAGTTATTACAATTCCAATTGTCGAATGATCCTTAATTACTTTTTCAGTTCCAATTTCCGCAGCTTCTACAAAAGGAATAGGTTCACTATACCAAGGAGTCATTACATATCTTGGACCATTCTCATCATCGACTCCCTTTGCATCATTAATGACATATCCAACACAATCAATCATCTTAATATTAGCAGAAAATTCATCAATCATAATTTTTGCCGCATTAGCAGGTACAAATTTAGGTTCTGTTGTCATTATCATTTTTCCACTAGCAGCTTGTGGTAATTCATCCAATGTTCTCTTTTTTTCAAATTCATCTTGAATATTAGGAACTACCAAATTTTCCATAAATCTTCTTATAAAAGTAGATTTACCAGTTCTTACTGCTCCAACTACTCCTAAATAGATATCTCCACCAGTACGCATCGCAATATTTTTAATAACATCTATCTTTTCCATATTAACCTCTCTTCAATAAAAGATATGTCAAAAAGCCCAAGATATTCAAAAAAAAGAAAACAAATTACTGTTTTCTATAAATTTATTTTTTTAAATAATCCTTTAAAAACATTCCTGTATAACTAGTTTTATGTTTTGAGACTTCCTCTGGTGTTCCACAAACAACTACTTTACCACCAAGATTACCACCATCAGGACCTAAATCAATAATATAATCAGCTACTTTAATTACATCTAAATTGTGTTCAATTACAACTACTGTATCACCATTATCGACAATTCTCTGTAAAATAGCTAATAACTTTTCTATGTCATAAGAATGTAATCCTGTAGTAGGTTCATCTAAGATAAAAATACTTTTTCCTGTTGGCTTTTTCTGAAGTTCTTTTGCTAATTTCACTCTCGCAGCTTCTCCTCCAGACAATGTTGGAGCACTTTGACCTATCTTGATATAACCAAGCCCTACATCTTGTAAAGTTTTAAGTTTATGTAATACTTTTGGATGATTTTCAAAAAATTCAACTAATTCATCAACTCTCATCTCTAAAACATCATAAATATTTTTACCTTTATATTTTATACTAAGTGTCTCTTTATTATACCTAGTTCCATGACAAACATCACAAGGAACATATACATCAGGTAAAAAGTGCATCTCAATTTTCTTAACACCATCTCCCCAGCATGCTTCACATCTTCCACCTTTAACATTAAAACTAAATCTTCCCTTGTCATATCCCTTAATCTTAGCTTCCTTAGTCTCAGCAAAAATATCTCTAATATCATCGAATACTCCAACATAAGTAGCTGGATTACTTCTTGGTGTTCTTCCAATTGGATTCTGAGTAATTAAAACAACCTTATCAATCTCATCCATTCCTATAACTTCTTTACATTTACCAGGCTTATCTTTAGACTTATAAAGATTACTTGCCAATGATTTATATAATATTTCGTTTACCAAACTACTCTTACCAGATCCAGATACTCCAGTTACACAAGTAAATGTTCCCAGTGGAATTGATACATTAATATTCTTAAGATTGTTTTCTTTAGCTCCAACTATCTTAATAAACTTCCCATTACCCACTCTTCTCTTATCAGGTACCATTATCTTTCTCTTACCAGACAAATATTGACCAGTAATACTATTCGGATTATTAATAACTTCTTCTGGAGTACCACAAGCGACTACTTCTCCACCATGTTCACCCGCATAAGGACCAATGTCAACTAAATAATCAGCTGCTAACATCGTATCAGTATCGTGTTCAACAACAATTAAAGTATTACCTAAATCTCTCATTTCTAATAATGAATTGATTAATTTCTGGTTATCTTTTTGATGTAAACCAATACTAGGTTCATCTAAAACATATAAAACTCCCGTCAATTTAGAACCAATCTGTGTAGCTAATCTAATTCTTTGGCTTTCTCCACCAGATAAAGTACCAGCTGTCCTACTTAACGTCAAATACTCAAGCCCAACATTAATTAAAAAATCCAATCTATTGTCAATCTCTTTTATAAGTAACGCCGCTATTTCTTTCTTCTCTTGCGATAATTTTAATCCATTAATAAAGTCTCTAAGTTCTCTAATTGATAAACAAGAAGCTTCATATATATTTTTATTATTAATAAGCACTGATAAAGCAGCTTCTCCAAGTCTTGACCCCTTACATGTTGGACATACACTCTCACGCATATATAACTCTATCCATTCTCTTATCCAAGTACTTTTAGTTTCAATGTATCTTCTTTCTAAATTAGTAATAACCCCTTCAAAATAATCTTTTGCATTTCTAGTATTACCATTCTTAGAAGTATACTTAAATTCTAGTATATCCGGAGATCCATATAAAATAATATCTAATTTTTCTTTCTCTAAGTCTTTAATCTTTTTATCTAAGTCAATGTTATAGTATCTAGCTACAGTATCTAATTGTGTTCTATTAATATTATCATCATCTATACTAAAAGGCTTAATTCCTCCTTCATTAATAGACAAATTTCTATCAGGAATAACTAAATCAATATCAAGATTAAATTTAACTCCAAGTCCCTTGCAATCAGGACAAGCCCCATATGGTGCATTAAAAGAAAATATTCTTGGTTCTAACTCCAATAAAGAAAAATCACAATAAGGACAAGCAAAATCTTCACTCATCAAAATTTCTTCTCCACTACTAGGTACATCAATAATTATTTTTCCATGAGCTAGTTTCGAAGCTGTCTCAATCGAATCATAAAGCCTTGTCCTAATATCATCTTTAATGACTAATCTATCTACAACTACCAAAATAATATGTTTCTTATTTTTATCTAATTCTATATTTTCCGATAGTTCTTTAATTTCACCATCTATTTTGCACCTAATATATCCATCTTTTCTTAACTGTTCTAAAGTATCCTTATGAGTTCCTTTTTCTCCTTTTACTACTGGAGCCATGACCATTATTTTAGTTCCTTCATCCATCTCTAATACTTTATTAGTCATCTCTTCGATACTTTGACTAGTAATTGGAATATGATGTTTAGGACAATAAGGAACTCCTACTCTTGCATACAAAAGTCTTAAATAGTCATATATCTCCGTAATTGTTCCCACTGTTGATCTAGGATTTTTATTAGTACTTTTTTGATCAATACTAATTGAAGGAGATAATCCCTCTATTGAATCAACATCCGGTTTCTCACTTCCACCTAAAAATTGTCTCGCATAAGCACTTAAACTCTCAATATATCTTCTCTGTCCTTCAGCATATATCGTATCAAAAGCCAAACTACTTTTACCAGATCCTGATACTCCAGTCATAACTACTAGTTTATTCTTAGGTATCTCTATATCTATATTTTTTAAATTATTAACTCTAGCACCCTTAATAACAATTTTATCCATATCATCACTCCCAAGTAAATATTATAACTACATTTTAAAAAAAAGACAATAAAACTAGTCTTCAGTTTCCATAATCTTTTTACTTTTTTGTTTAATTCGATGAAAAGTATTATATATTGACTTAACATCTCTATCTAAAATATTAGCAATTTCTTCAAAATTATAACCTTTAATTTTAAGATCAAACACTTCTTTCTCAAATTTAGTTAATTCTTCATATATTTCTGTCATAAATTTCTTTTCATTATCTCTTAATATAAAAGAAGATTCAATATCCATATCATCACTAATAACATTTTCTAATCCTTCATCAATAGCTATTGCTTCATTCAATAATTTATTCTTTCCTCTCGTAGTCTTTCTCAAATAATTAACAATTTCTCTATCGATACATAAATTAGCAAATGTATAAAAAGTTGCCTTATCATCTTGTGAAAAGCCTTTAATAGCTTCATCTAATCCAATATATCCTTCTTGCATTATATCATTAATATCTATTCCATGATGTGAAGCATATAAAATAGCATTTTTACTTTTCTTAACTATAATTGGTTTATATTTTTTATATATAATATCAATAGCTTCCTCATTTCCTTCTTGAGCTAAAGAAACTAACTCATAATCATTATATTCCATATCTACCTTCTACTATTAACTATTTGTGCTAAAACAATTCCACAAGATACTGAAGCATTTAAACTATTAATTTTTCCAACCATTGGTATTCTTACTATATAATCACAATTATCGCTAATAATTTTGCTCATTCCTTTGCCTTCATTTCCAATTACTAAACATACAGGCATATTATAATCAATATTCGTATAATCTTCTCCATCCATATCAGTTCCTACAATCCAATATCCCATATCTTTAAGTTTTTTTATTGTTGCCATCAAATTTGCTACTCTAATAATTGGCATATTATATATAGCTCCAGCACTTGTCTTAACTACTGTTGAATTAACTCCCACATTTCTATCATTAGGAATAATTATTCCGTCTATTCCTAATGCTTCACTAGTTCTCACAATTGCTCCAAAATTATGTGGATCTTCCAAATGATCAAGCATGACTAATAAAGGATTATCTTTCTTAATATTTTTAACATAATCTAAATCAAAAGTATCAATATCATCCACATCAAGTATTATTCCTTGATGAAGTCCAGATACTTTACTATCCAAAAACTTAATAGGAACAAAATTATATTTAATCTTCTTTTCTTTAATTAAATCTAACAATTCTCTATCACTAAACTTTTCTGCTAAATAAATCTTATTAATTCTCTCTCCACTAATAATCTTTTCTTTAGCTACATTTTTTCCATATATATACATCTTATTCCTCCAAAGCTTCTCCCCAATTTAATAATCCTCCATCAAGATTATATATATTGGTATATCCTAAATCACTAAGTTCCTTAGCTGCTTCAGTACTTCTAATACCAGAAGCACAATATAAAATAATTTTCGTATCTTTATCATATTCAATCTTACTAATATTATCAAGTGGTATATTTATAGCATCTTTAATATGCCCAGAATTATATTCATCTTCTTCTCTAACATCAATAATAACAGTATTTTCTTCTTTAAGTATTTCTACAGCTTTATTATAATCAATTACCGTATATTTACTACCACAACCTGTAATTAGTAAACATATAAATAATAAACTAACAATTTTTTTCATCATATTCCTCCAATATATATCTAATAATTTCATCTAATCTATCTATCTTATTATCTAAATACAAATATCCTATTAAAGCTTCAAATCCTGTTGAATTCTTATAAGTAATTATATCAGTATTTTTCGGATGACTTCCTCTTTTATAATTTCTCCCTCTCTTAATAATATCAAGTTCATCATTATTAAGATAATTATTATCAGTTAACCATCTGACTATTTTACTCTGACTTTTAGCAGATACATACTTAATAGCTTCTCTTTGTAAATTCTCTACTAAATAAATTCCCATCTTAATTAAATGTTCTCTTACATATACTTCATATACACTATCACCTAAGTAAGCTAATGATATAACATTAATTGTTCTTATATCCATCTTCTTCACCAACATAATTTTATCATATAATAATTTATTTTACAAATTATTTATCTATATGTAAACATCACTTAATTTATTTTGCTCTCCTTACACCTTCATTATAATCAAGCCTTGCTTTTTCTAAATAAATTTTCCTTAGTTCTTGTTTTCTAACCAATTCATTATATTTTTCTTCTCCTAAATCTTCTTTAGATGTCTCACTAAGTAATCTAACATCAAATACATTACTTATCATATTAATTGGTACTGGATTTTTATAACCAGAGGATTTAATAAATCTAATATATGGATTACTTGCCATTCCATTTCCATTATCATATGCTAATACAAAAAAATCTTTTCTCGCAGGACATTCAATAATAATATTTCCATATTTTTTTTCATATCCACCTAAATACCAATCAACACCCTTGTTATTGTTATAAACTTCACCATTTTGTTCAAATTCCATATAATCATCATTTTCATCATTACCTATAATAAAGCCAACTTCCATGTATCTATCAAACATTTTCTCACTTATAGCTCTATATGCAAAATTACTTTTACATTTATAATCACCAAGATAAATATCAGGATTATCTCTTTCTAAAACTACTTTTTCAAAAATTGATATCTCTTCTCCCTGTAATATTTTTTCTTGTATTCTCTTAATTTTTTGTCTATTTGATAAAGGTAGTTCTTTCGCATCAAATAAATCATCCATAATATCCCTCTTTTCATATTTATTTTATCATAAAATACCATATATACCTAAAGAATAATTAAATTTATGAATATTTGACAAATAAATATAAAAGAAAAGAGCCAGAAAGATCTCTGACTCATATATCATACTTATCGTATGACATTATTATTATGATTAAATATTCTAGTTTTATACCAAATAAATAAAAAAAATGTTATAATAAATATGGAGGTTATGGAAATGATTAATAAAGAATTAAAAGAATATATTGAAAATAATATTTTTCCAAAGTATAGTAAAAATGATGAAGGACACAACTTAGATCATATCAAATATGTTATTGAAAGAAGTCTAAAGTTTGCTAAAACTGTTCAAGATATTAATATAGATATGGTATATACTATAGCCGCTTATCATGATATAGGACATCATATTGACAAAAACACTCATGAAAAAATTTCCAGTGAAATGTTATTAAAAGATGATATGTTAAAACAGTTTTTTTCTAAAGAAGAAATTAAAATTATGGCAGATGCTGTATACGACCATAGAGCTAGTATGAAAGAAAAACCAAGAACAATTTATGGTGAAATAGTTTCCTCTGCTGACAGAAATGTCGATATAACATCACCATTAAAAAGAACATATTCATATCGTAAAAAAGAAAATCCTAATGCACCATTGGATGAGATTATTGAAGAATCAAGACAACATATAATAGAAAAATTTGGAAGTGATGGATATGCTACAGAAAAAATGTATTTTGATGATCCTGATTATCAATACTTTCTTGAACATATAAAAAATTTAACCAATGATAAAGAAAAATTCAGAAAAGCCTATTTATTAGCCAACAATTTACAACAGGAAAACATTAAAAAAGGAGATATCTATCGTCATTTCAAAGGAAAAATGTATCAAATATTAGATATTGTTTACGATAGTGAAACAAATAACGATGATGAACCAAAAAAAGTTGTCGTATATCAAGCTCTATATGGCGAAAAGTTAAAATGGGCAAGACCATATGAAATGTTCACTTCAGAAGTTGACCATCAAAAATATCCAGATGTAAAACAACAATATCGTTTTGAAAAAATAACAGATGATACAACTACTCAAATTGTTTTATGTTCCAGTAATAAATTTGCTAGTAAAACATTTGAAATAGCCAAAACATTAAAAGAAATTGGATTTAATCCGATTATACCTCAAGAATTTCTAGAAGAAATGGGAAAAAATTCTGCTTCAAGACTCCATTTTTCTAAAATAATCGATGATAGAACAGCCTGTTTATTAATTATCAACGAAAAAAATAATGGTGTCGATAATTATATTGAAGCTAATGTCTTTGCTGAAATAGCTTTTGGTTTTTACTACAATAAACCAATATATTTATTAAATGATATTTATCCACCTTATGAAGAAGAGTTAATAGGTTGGAATACTATTCCATTAAAAGGAGATTTAACAAAAATCAAAAAATTAATCAAAAAGCCATCTAAATCATAGATGGTTTTAAAATACTATGAATTCTCGTAATTTAATATGTTATATTGTAATATATATCTATATTAATTCATGAAAAAAATTTTCTTAATTGATATGACAAAGATAAAAGTACTAACAAATAAACTATATTTAAATTCCATATTGACATATATAAAATTATATTTTATGATTATATCATAATAGAGGTGTACCATGGAGAATAATAATTATCAAAACATTTTATTAGGACTAGAACAACAAATAAGAAATAATAATTTTAAAAGCAAAGAAGAATTAAATAATTATATAATTTATTTAAAAAACAATTTAATTCCTTCGAATATTTTATCTAATGAAAAAGTATTAGAACTTTTAAATTTATATGATTCGATGCATCAAAATGACATTCCTGAATTAGATATGAGAAATTATAAGGGTTCTAGTTTAAATAATCAAAATTTTATTATTTCTACACAAACTGATACAGTATTAAAAACCAATTCCACAAATGAAGATTTAAATAAAGAATTTAAACAAGTTCAAAATGAGATAACTTCTTCTCAAACCCAAGATGAATTAGCGAATTCTGACATCGTTTTTGCTGAGATGAAAGAAAATAGAAAAGAAGAATTAACATTACTAAAAGAGATGATTTTGATTAAGAAGTATTAATAAAAATTAAATTATTCATTAAAAATGAATATATAAATCCTTATTCTTACAAAGTTAATATTAATACTGGAATATTTTATAATCAAGAAACCAAAGAAATGTTTGGAGTCAGACAAAATCCTCAAACAGGTAATTATGAAATATATAAAGGTTCAGAAGTTGAATACAGTAAAGAAAATGAAACTGATGAACATTCCAAAGAATCGTTAGAAGGAAACAATGGCTTTGAAGACGAAGAACAGGGAAAAAACAAAGATACAGATGAACAACAAATGTTATATAAACCAAAAGTTAGAAGACTAATAAAACCAACCAATTTAAATAATGCAGCCTTTGTAAAAAGTAGTTTTATTGTTATTGGAATCTGTGTTTTTTCGGTAATATTAGCCCTAATCTTAATAAATAAATAATAAAAATCCAACTTAAATTTTTAAGTTGGATTTTACATATAGTTAATATTAACCTACAATTTACTATAATAATCAAATCTATTCTTAGCCCACTCTTTTTGTTTATCAATAAGTTCCTTAGCACCTTCTGGATTAACCTTTTTAAGATTAGCATATCTATTTTCATTCTCTAAGAATAAATCATACTTATCAATATCAATATCTTTGGAATCCAAACTAAATACTCCCGTATCTGGATTATATCTAAATGTCAAGAAATATCCACATTTTGAAGCTAAATACCCATCATCTAAACTATGTTCCATACCTGTTTTTATTCCATGTTCAATACATGGTGCATAAGCAATAATAATTGAAGGACCCTTATGATTATTTGCTTCTTGTAAAGCTTTTAAATATTGTTCTTTATTATATCCAATATTAACACAAGCGACATATACATGTGGATAACACATTGCTATTCTTGCTAAATCTTTTTTATAATTAGCTTTACCAGAAGAAGTAAATGAAGCAATCGAACCAATATTACTAGATTTTGATGATTGACCACCTGTATTCGAATATACTTCGGTATCTAAAATCAAAATATTAATATCTTCATTTGTTGAAAGAACATGATCAAGACCACCATAACCAATATCATATGCAAATCCATCTCCACCAATAATCCACATTGATTTAGGCACAATATAATCTCTAAGTTCATCTAAATATGGATGTTCTTTAAAATCAATTTCATTATATACTTCTTTACAAACTTTATAATCATCCATATTATTTAACCATTTTTCAAATAATGGAGATTTATTTTCTTCCATATATTTCTTTATTTTATCTCGTTTAATATTAATTCCTTGTTTAATACCTAGTCCAAATTCAGCATTATCTTCAAACAAACTATTAGCCCAAGGAACTGAATAAGGAGTAGCCGGAGCACTTGCTCCATATATTGAAGAACAACCTGTCGCATTAGCAATAAATAAATTATCATTAAACACTTGAGTTAAATTCTTAATATATGCCGTTTCACCACATCCTGCACAAGCACCAGAATATTCAAATTTTGGATCAGTAAATCCAATATTTTTTACATTTAAAATAGCGTTATCAAAACTTATTTTATGTTCATTTAAATATTCAAAATCTTTATTATTAAATTCATTCTTATCATATTTTTTCATTGAAAGAGCCTTATTTCCTGCTTTGCCAGGACAAATATTAGCACAAAGGCCACAACCAGTACAATCTTTATAACTTATCCCAATTGCATACTTTTTATCCTTAGGAAACATACTTGAAAGAGCATTTTCATATTTATCATCTTTATCCAATAAATATGGTCTAATAACTGCATGTGGACAAACGAAAGCACATTGATTACATTGAATACAATTTTCCTTATTCCAACAAGGAACATTCTCTGCAATATCTCTTTTCTCAAATTTAGTACTACCCCCAGGATAAATTCCAGACCTTCTATCAACAAAAGCACTAACTGGTAATTCATTTCCCTTAAGAAGACCAATCATTTCATCAAAAGATTTTTCTCCATTTTCTTGATAAGTTAAATTAATCCATTCTGAATCTACATCAATTTTATTTATATGGGATACTGATTCATCAACAATTCTGTTGTTTACTAAAACGATATTCTCCCCTTTGTGTGAAAATCTCTTAACATTCGTATCTTTCATTATTTCTCTAACTTTATCCGTATCCATAATTTTAATAATGTCAAAAATACAAATTTCCATACAAGTACTAATCTTATTTTTAAGACCTAACTCATTCACTAATTTATAAGCATCTATCGTATAAAAATTAATCTTTTTCTTAGCCAATAAATACTTAACTTTATTAGGCAAAGTTTCTATTAAAGTTTTTTTATCTAATTTTGTATTTAAAAATAAAGTTCCACCATTAATTAAATTATCAACTATGTCGTACTTATAAATATATTCTTCTTTAGAAACTACAATCAAAGAAGGATTATTTACATAATATGGACTTCTTATTTCTTTATCGGAAATTCTCATATGGCTTCTTGTTACTCCACCAGATTTTTTTGAATCATATTGAAAATATCCTTGTACATATTTATCTGTATGATCTCCAATGATTTTAATCATATCCTTAGATGTTGATACCATACCATCTGATCCATAGCCATATATTAAAAATTCAGTCATATCATTTGGAATCATGAAATTATTATCAACATCTAGTGATAAATTAGTAACATCGTCATTAATTCCGATCGTAAAATTATGTCTTGCTTTATCACTATTCATAAAATCAAATACTGCTTTTATTTGTGCTGGATTAGTATCTTTAGATGATAAACCATATCTACCACCAATTATCTCTATATTACTATTCTTAAGTGCCGATACTACATCTAGATATAAAGGTTCTCCATTTGCTGCCGGTTCCTTAGTTCTATCTAATACTGCAATTTTCTTAACTGTCTTAGGAATTACCTCTAATAAATGCTTATTACTAAATGGTCGATATAAATGTACCTCAACCATTCCATATTTTTTCCCTTGATTATTTAAATAATCGACAGTTTCCCTAATCGTGTCACAAACACTACCCATAGCAATAATTATACTATCAGCAAATTTATCACCATAATAATTAAATGGTTTAAAATTAGAACCAGTAATTTCATTTACTCTATCCATGTAATCGGATACAATTTCAACACTATTCATATAATACTTATTTCTTACTTCAGTATTTTGAAAATAAATATCATCATTTTGAGCAGTACCACGAGTATTATAATTTTCATTACTCATTGCTCTTTCTCTAAAAGATTTAAGAGCGTCTTGATCCATTAAATCTTTAACTTTATCAAAATCCATCAATTTAATTTTATCAATTTCATGACTTGTTCTAAAGCCATCAAAAAAGTTAACAAAAGGAAGTGATGATTTAATAGCTGATAAATGAGCAACTGCTGCCATATTTTAAGC